>NZ_KQ976393.1 GCF_000346485.2 Scytonema hofmannii PCC 7110 | reverse complement strand
AAACTCATTGTTATGTTTGGGAATATGTTATCATTCGCTTACAGATTACCTCCAAGCAATAGATTATTGTCAGCAAGGTTTGACTATTGCACGATTGATTGGTAATCCCCACATTGAGGGAAGGGCACTTTGTTGCTTGGGAGGTACTTTCATAAAACTTGAGCAATATTCACAAGCCCAAGAAAATTTGCAAGAAGCACTGGAGATTTGCGGAGAAATTGGCGAGCAATACACTAAAGCTTATGCTTTCAGAAACTTGGCAGAACTGTATCAAAAATTAGGCGATCGCACTCGTGCCCTTGAGTACTGCAATCAGGCTTTAGCCATCGCTACAAAGTTAGGTATACCGCTAGCACAAGAGTGTCAGGGGTTGGAAAAACAATTATTGAGTGAGGAAGCATAGGGCTAAATTGAGATGGTTACTAACTTTAAAGAACTAGGTAATGTACTTTTCGCTAGTTGGAATATCAATTTAGATGAAGTTCCAATTGAGCAACTTGACCATTATATAGCAGTAGAAAATTACCT
>NZ_KQ976392.1 GCF_000346485.2 Scytonema hofmannii PCC 7110 | reverse complement strand
GGCGATCGCATCGGTTGAACCGGAAACTACGCATGAGAATGGACTGTTGATTGCTGCTATTTGTACAGACGTTCCAGGGTTTTGTAGAGACCTGTCATGCTTAGTCTCTACATCTAATAGGGATTGCACGTCTTTTTCTGGAAGTGGAACAGCAAGCATACTCCCTGTGGGCAACTGTTGCATCAGTTGTCCCCTTGTTGCCACAACCGCCAAGGCATCTTCTAGGGAGAACACGCCTGCAATTGTTGCCGCGACGTATTCCCCGATGCTGTGACCAATCATTGCCTCTGGACGCACTCCCCATTCCATCCATAATTGGGCCAGGGCGTACTCAATAATAAACAGTGCTGGTTGGGTAATTGCCGTCTGCTGTAGAGACGCGAGATCTCTCGTCTCTACATCGATGTGTTGTGCGTGTGGATAAAGTATATGACGGATATCGAGACCGAGGTGGGGTTGGAGAATTGCAGCACAGATATCCACATATTTGCGAAATGTGGGTTCGACCTCGTATAGTTCCCGCCCCATATTTACATATTGCGCCCCTTGTCCTGAAAACATGAA
>NZ_KQ976391.1:325-635 GCF_000346485.2 Scytonema hofmannii PCC 7110 | reverse complement strand
CCATAAATGGCAATAGCTTCCCGAGTGGCCACGTCTTCAATGGCAGCGTAGTCTATATCAGCATCGCGCTGGCATTTGCGGGCATGTCCCGGAAAACAACCACGCGCCTGATGATCATGGGCACTGCGATTGCAACTTGCATAATGATAGGCACGACCCGCGTCGCTTTGGGTGTTCATTATCTCACGGATGCTGTTGCCGGACTGGTGGGCGGCGCTGGATGGGCGTTGCTGGTTTATGCACTCTTGAGTTCAAGCCCCATCAACCCACCCGCAAGCCCCTGAACTTAAATGAGCCTCCTACGGATCTG
>NZ_KQ976391.1:0-315 GCF_000346485.2 Scytonema hofmannii PCC 7110 | reverse complement strand
TGACGATATTCAGACCTATAAAATCGCATTATTGCTGAAGTTATCAAACTCGGGCGCATCTTGTACGCTTACGGGTTGAACGCCGCCCCAAAGTCAAACTTCTTACGAGACTATGATTTAGCAAGTGACAGGTTCACAGCGCTTTCGCGTCTATCCCGGCCAGTTTCGACGTCAAAATTGATCTTTTGGCCATCAGTCAACGTTCCAAGTCCTGCGCGCTCAACGGCGGAGATATGAACGAAAACATCCTTGCTGCCATTATCAGGCGCAATAAAACCAAAGCCTTTCGCCTCATTATACCATTTTACCGTACCG
>NZ_KQ976390.1 GCF_000346485.2 Scytonema hofmannii PCC 7110 | reverse complement strand
CTATCAAAATATAATGGGAGGGTGAGAACCCCTCAGTTTTAACGAGGGGATGAAACCCGACCCAACAGGTTTTAACCTGTTGTTGACTTTGTATGTAGTCACTAAGATAATCAACAACAGGAGGTGATGACAAGTGTACAAAACTTTACCAGTTAAGGCAAGGTTCACAGATATTGAAGAAGCGTTTTGGATTGACCAATGCCAACACGCTAACAGTTTGATTAATTGTGCTCTTTATCATGTTCGTCAAACTCATTATTCAAGACTTGAAGAGTCTGATAATGCATTCACAACTTATTGGCGTGGTGATGAATTGCGGCACGGTTGGAAGACATACAAATGTTTTACGACTTATCCCGAACTAGATAAAGTTCTTAAGGATAATCCACATTACAAGGCTCTGGCTGCACAAGCGGCACAGCAAACATTGAAATCTGTAGGGGAATCAATTACTTCTTACAATGGATTGGTTAATGCCTACTACAGAGGTGAGGTAGACAGACCCGCGTTACCACAATATAGGAAAAGCGGTGGACTTGCGGCAGTTACGTTCCCAAGACAAGCACTTACTTATAAAGATGGTTGTTTTTATCCATCAATTAGTAGAGAAACCAAACCGCATTTGTTAACTGAAATTGCT
>NZ_KQ976389.1:345-675 GCF_000346485.2 Scytonema hofmannii PCC 7110 | reverse complement strand
TAATTAACCTGAGTTCGGTTTAAGCAAAGTTTAAAAATAATTGCCCGTCATTTACTTTTTTCAGGTTGAGTGACGGTTTTTTTGGAAAGAAACAATATGCTGTTAGTCCTCCCAAAATATTTATTATAAAATTGTTCACACTGCGATGTCTGGTGTGTTCAACTTGACAATGATTCTTCAATTCGTCATTGATAGTCTCAATAATAGCTCTTTTTCTGAGCAAAATCTTGTCTTCCATACTCATAATATGATTTTTCATATTCTTTCTAAGTTTCGTAAAGAGCTGAATTCCATCTGCAAAAAGCATCTCCCACAAGGCTTTTGAAAGAT
>NZ_KQ976389.1:0-335 GCF_000346485.2 Scytonema hofmannii PCC 7110 | reverse complement strand
CAAACAATTTTCCAAACAGTTGCTTGGTCATCTTCTTGATATGTTTTGGATTTCTATCGTCCACATTTCCTTTCGTTACATAAAAAGATAAAAGTTCGCCTTTTTCATTGCATATCAGATGCAGTTTGAAACCGTAAAACCAACCCATTGAGGATTTTCCGCGCTCTGCCAAACCTTTGAAAACTTTATGATTATGTATTCTTTGGTTTCTGCAAACTTTCAAAGTTGTACTGTCCATAAAGCTGATTCCTGTACATTTTCCCAGGCATTTTTCTTTTAAAAATAAGGCAAAAACAACAAAACATCTTTGTTGAAGTTCGATAAACCTGTTGTAG
>NZ_KQ976388.1 GCF_000346485.2 Scytonema hofmannii PCC 7110 | reverse complement strand
GCTCTCCCAATTGAGCAAGTGCATGGCTACTTGGAAGCGTTTCACCATCTTTGTGAAGCGGAAGATTGGGAAAAAGCTAGCGAAATCACATTTCTTCGCCTCAATACTTCTACCAATGAAGAACTCCACCAGCAACTAGAAACTTGGAGTTACTATAGCGAACGTTTGAGCATATATAACCGTCTTGTAGGTAAGTTAAATCCTAATTTAAACGCTATTATTCTAAATCGTATCGGCGAAATTTATTTTTTCATCGGAGATAGTAATAAAGCTATAAATTATCATTCGCAAAGTTTAGCAATTGCACGAGAAATAGCCAACCCAATGATAGAGGAGTTAGCACTTGGTAGCATAGGGAATATTGCTCTGATTATTGGAGAATATAAAAAAGCAATTGAATTTTACCAGCAACGCTTAGCGTTAGCATGGAAAAGTAATGATAAATTAGGTGAACAAAATACATTATGGAACCTAGGAACTGTTTTCAGTATAATGCAAGATAGCAGAATAGCTATTAATTACTATAAGCACAGCTTAAAGATTGCAAGAAATATTAAATACAGCACAGGTGAAATTTTATCTTTGCAAAGTTTAGGCAATGCTTATATCTCAATTGATTATGAAAAAGCACTCGAATATTTAGAACAAAGTTTGCTACTTGCTAGAGAACATCAAGAAATAAAATTAGAAATCCAATCTTTAAGAAGTATAGGAATTTTTTACAGTGCTCTGGGAGAATACTGTCTAGCAATTAAATATCTAGAAGAAAGCTTGTTAATTGTTCGAGAAATTAAAGATCGTCGAGAGGAATCACGTGCTTTAGGAGT
>NZ_KQ976387.1 GCF_000346485.2 Scytonema hofmannii PCC 7110 | reverse complement strand
CCAGGATCTTGTAAATTAATCGCCATCTTAATTCAAACCTATACTTTATAACTGAAGAATTTTTCTTTTAACTCTTGGTATTCATGCAAATCTGGTAAATTTAACTCTGTAGCAATTTTCAAAGCTTTATCGCAAGACTCCTTAGCCATATTTTGATGACCTAATTTCTGGTAAACTTCTACCAAGTTATAAAGAATGATGGCTTCAGTAGGGCGCTCACCAGTTTCCCTAACAATATTTAGAGCAGTTTGTAAATATTCCAAAGCTTCTGTATACTGACCAATTTGGACTATGGTAATGCCCAAATTACATAACGTCCTCCCTTCTTCCTCGCGATTCCCAATGTGTCTAGCAATTTCTAAACTCTGATGATATGCCTGAACTGCTTTATCAACCTCTCCTAGAGCATCATAAATATTACCTAAGTTAAGTAATGCCGTTCCTTCTCCTCGACAATCACTAATTCGCCGAGTAATTTCTAAATGTTGTTGAGTATATTCAAGGGCTTTTAAGTACTCCCCCATAAAGTAGTAAGTATTACTAATATTTCCTATGCCGTTTGCTTCTCCTTGAGTACTACCAATTTCTCTTGAAATATCTAAATGTTGCTGATGGTATTCGATAGCCTGAGAATAATTACATTGAGAGTAGCAAACAAGACCTAAATTTCCAAAAGCATTCCCTTCGCCTTCACGATCTCCGATTTCTCTCGCTATCTCTAAAGCTTGTTGATGATATTTAATAGATTGGAAATAGTTACCAAGCGAATAATGAGCAAGACCTAAATTCGCCAGTGCATTCCCCTCTTGCCAGCGATTTTTGATTTCTCTTGAAATATCTAAATGTTGTTGATGATACTTAAT
>NZ_KQ976386.1 GCF_000346485.2 Scytonema hofmannii PCC 7110 | reverse complement strand
CTTGGTTGAGTAAGAATTACGGGTTGGTCAAACTTGAGGAGTGAGGGAGGGAGAGAGTGAGGGAGTGAGGGAGTGAGGGAGTTTGGATTTTGTTTGATGGAAGTATCGGTGGCAATTTTATGGCTTGAATGTTTACCATTTCCATTTGAATTATTTCCTTTTCCATTACTGATATTCATAATTTTTCCTGTATCTATAAATAATGTGTCATTTAGAAATCAATATTGATATATTGTTTGTTATTGCTTTTGAGATAATCCATGGGAAGAGAACATATTAAAAACCATAAAGATTTAGAGGTTTATAAACTAGCATTTGATGCTGCTATGAAAATATTTGAGGAGTCTAAAAAGTTTCCAGTGGAAGAAAGATACTCTTTGACCGACCAAATTCGTCGTTCTTCAAGATCTGTCTGTGCTAACTTAGCAGAGTCTTGGCGCAAGCGTATGTATGAAGCAGCGTTTGTAGCCAAGTTAAGCGACTGTTCGGCTGAAGCAGCAGAAACCCAAACATGGATAGAGTTTGCTGTTCAATGTAAATATTTGGATGTAGAAGCTGGACGCGAGCTTTACAAAACCTATAATTCAATTCTTGCTATGTTAGTTTCCATGATTCACAACTCAGATAAATGGATAATACCTCCCAGTAACAACAAATAACTCTTACTCTCCCTCACTCCCTCCCTCCCTCCCTCCTTCACTCCCTCACTCCTCCCACCGCTTCTTGCTGTTGGTAGAGACAGTAGTACCGTCCCATCATTGCCATCAGTTCTGCATGAGTTCCCTGTTCCACAACCGAACCCTGACTCATCATCAAAATGACATCGGCACTACGGATAGTAGCAAGACGATGGGTGATGAAAAAT
>NZ_KQ976385.1 GCF_000346485.2 Scytonema hofmannii PCC 7110 | reverse complement strand
GATTGGTATCGTAGCTCACCTTCAACCACAATTGCTCCCCCGGTCCGGCGACAACTGTCAGGGGATAATTTGCGTGTTCGATCCCTCGAAAATCCGCCACTGTCAAACCGCCATCGTCTTGTAAAGTATCGGCATCTACCGGATAATTCTCAAACACGACAATGCTCTCAAATAAAGACGTACCCCTAGGAATGTCACTCAAACTTTGAATTTCTACTAATGAGCAGTAGGAAAATTGTTCGGATTCCACCTGTTGGGTTTGTAAATCTTTCAACAAACTCAGCAAATCTGTCTGAGGGGAGATTTGCCAGCGCACGGGCACTGTATTGATAAATATCCCCACCATCGACTCCACACCAAGGAGTGCGGGGGGACGACCAGACAAGGTGGCACCAAAGACGACATCGGTTTCACCACTGTAGCGAGACAGGAGCAATCCCCAGGTAACCTGCACCAAATTATTCAGTGTCAATTGGTGCTGTTTGACAAAATCCACCGCTTGTGAAGTTGCGAGTGCGGATAAGTAAATGTGTTGTTCATCGTAACGGGAATGCTGTTGCCGTTGTGAGAGTGGTTTGTCTACTCTCAACGGGGTGGGAGTGCTAAAACCTAAGAGTTTTTGTTGCCAAAATTCTTTGGCAGAATTTAAATCTTGTTGCTGTAACCAAGCAATGTAGTTGCGGTAGTTGACAGTTGGTGGTAATGATACATTTTCTCCATCACAGATGGCTTGATAAAACGCAAACAAGTCTTGAAACACCAACGGTAACGACCAACCATCCAGTAAGATGTGATGATGACACCAAACAAACTGATAAGTGTTCTCATCCAGTCGCAGCAGATGTAGCCGCATCAATGGCGCTTGATGGAGTTGGAAACCCTGTTTT
>NZ_KQ976384.1 GCF_000346485.2 Scytonema hofmannii PCC 7110 | reverse complement strand
TTATTTTGAATGGTTTTACCACGCTCATGGCACCGATGCCGATTTTGACCCCAATGAACCCCTGAATGCTGACGATGAAGCACGCATTCGGCTGAAAAATGCGCCGATCTTAATGGATTTATACAGTTGCGATCGCGGTCTTTCTCCTACCAATTGGCAAAAGCAACAATTTCCCAAAGAATATCACAGTAAAGTTACTGTATGTCATGATGGGATTGATACAAATTTCTTTTGCCCCAAGCCAGGAGCAAAATTAGTATTACCGCGCATCAATTTAGACCTGTCCCACGCAGAAGAACTGGTGACTTATGTCGCCAGGGGTATGGAACCGTATCGTGGTTTTCCGCAGTTTATGGAGGCGGTGGCTTTACTTCAGGAGCGGCGACCCCAGTGTCACGTGGTCATTGTGGGAGAAAACCGGGTCGCCTACGGGAAATCATTGCCAGAAGGCAAAACATACAAACAGGCGATGTTGGAAAAATATGACCTCGACCTCAACAGAGTTCATTTTACAGGTTGGTTGCCTTATTCAGAATACTTGCAAGTTCTGCAAGCATCCTCTGTACACGTTTATCTCACTCGTCCCTTTGTCTTGTCTTGGTCAATGCTAGAAGTCTTATCAGCAGGTTGCTTGCTAGTAGCTTCCAACACTGCACCCGTCACCGAGGTCATCCGAGATGGTGTCAATGGTTTGTTAGTTGACTTTTTTTCAGCTCGTGAAATCTGCGCTCGCATCGAAGAAGCACTCCAGCATCCAGAAAAAATGGCAGCTATTCGCGAACGAGCACGGCAAACAATTCTAGAGCACTATGACTTGTCGCAATTGTTACCGCAGCACCTGCAATGGATACAGCAGCAAGAAGAGAGCAACAAAGTACTGACTTGGGCTGATAA
>NZ_KQ976383.1 GCF_000346485.2 Scytonema hofmannii PCC 7110 | reverse complement strand
TTGAGTTCTCCCTCGGTTTAAAACACGAGGGATTCTACATGGTTGTTACTCCGTGCTCTAAAGAGGCACTCCGTAACGTATTACGAAATGAATTCTTTAGATCGCGGAACAAATCATACCGATGTGGCAGACTCAAAACTGCCCTACCCACCTTAACTAGAACAAGTCCTAGCTGTGTGGCTACTTTCTTTGCAATGTTGGCTGCGCCGTTGCAATCCGCATTGATTAAAAAACCTTTTTTGGTTTTGTAAAGACCACGTTCAATTCTTTCACCTGATGGCTTCCATCCGTCGGGTTTTTCACCAAATGTAGGTAGGAAATCATCATCCAAAAATGAACTCTTGGAGGTGTAGCTCTCTTCAGTAATTGTTAAAACAATCCCGTATTCAGGACAAAGTTGTTTAAGCCGTTCAATCAATCTAGCAGTCGGGATTGGCACAAAATTTTGGTTCCCACGCTTGCCCATATCGGAACCATTTTTCTGCCCTTCATTCCAACCGATAATAAGATTTCCAATACCATCAGCAAGACATCGATTAATAATGAATCTTGCTGCTTTATTAATAGCATCACGCATCTGATTATTGCGTTTGCGTTGAATCCTATCAAGATTTGAATCCCAGTAGAAATCAGACTTTCCCTGCTTATATTTGGCAACAATCCGACAATAAGCTTGATTCATTGAACTTAACTTTCTCCCATCAATGATTAAGCTTTGTCCCAGTGTTGAAACACCTGTTAGCCAGTTATTTCCACCGTGGTCAAAACTCCATGCTTGGGTGTAATCAAGATTGGGATTAATTTCAACAATCTGTTTACCGTCATCGATAACCCAATCAATCCACAACTGACCGTAACAAGGACGAACTGTCACTTCTTTAACCCAATCCGAATCAATGAATTCAGGCAAGGGTA
>NZ_KQ976382.1 GCF_000346485.2 Scytonema hofmannii PCC 7110 | reverse complement strand
CCTCAGGATATCTTGGAGAAGAACGCCTATTATCGCGATCGCGCCGCAGAAATTATCCAGCGTCTAGAGCAAGGTAAACCTCTGACAGCTACACCAGATTTAACACCAGTACTTACAGAAATTAATCAAGCTTGCCAACAGGTCAATCAATGGTTGTTTGAAAAGAGTAAGGAAGCAATAGAAAATGGCAAACGAGTGGCTGCGATCGGAGGCGATCACAGCGTACCATTAGGTTATTATCAAGCATTAGCACTTTCCTATCCAAACTTTGGCATTTTACACATTGATGCTCATGCAGATTTGCGCGATGCTTATGAGGGATTTGAGTTTTCTCATGCATCCATCATGTTTAATGCCATGAAATTGCCCCAAATTTCTAAGTTAGTGCAGGTAGCTTTGCGCGATATCAGTCATGATGAGGTGCAAACAATCGACCAATCCAACGGTCGAATTGTTGCTTATTATGACCCAGTTATCAAGCAAAAACTCTACTCTGGAATGGCTTGGGTTGAGATATGCCGAGAAATCATCAGTCATTTGCCCGAACAAGTATACATTAGCTTTGATGTTGATGGTCTCGATCCAAAACTCTGTTCGAGTACGGGAACTCCTGTTCCTGGAGGATTGGAATTAGAGCAAGCTTTTTTTCTGTTCCGTGAATTAGTTCATAGCGGTAGAAAAATTATTGGCTTCGATCTCTGCGAAGTTGGGGATGCAGAGTGGGATGGTAATGTTGGTGCGCGTATAGTTTATAAGCTATCAAATCTCATGGATTTATCACAGCAGAGTTAAGTCATTTGTCATTGGTTATTTGTCATTTGTAAGGTTATGGCTGGTTTGATATACTGTGAACGGCTAAAAACTTTTCTTTTTCGGAGTGTTTCACAGCATTTGTAGGGGCGCAATGCCTTGCGCCCCTACG
>NZ_KQ976381.1 GCF_000346485.2 Scytonema hofmannii PCC 7110 | reverse complement strand
TGAATTAGCTATAAAACATTCACAATGAACAACTTAATCGCAAATTACGAAAGAATTTTGGAAGTTTTAAGAAAAATATCAGATGAAACTCTTGTACCTTATCAAAGACGAATTCCTAAACTCAAGGATTTGGAATTGATAAGCTTAGCATTAACTTCCGAATTTATGGGGATTGACAGTGAAAATCATTTATTTCGTCACATTCCAGAAACAATCGGGTGCAAAATAGAAAGAACTGTTTACAATCGCCGAAAACGCAGATTAGCTGATGGAATCAATGATTTACGAATGAAAATAGCGCATTATTTTAATGAGTTTGAAGATGTTTTCATCATTGACAGTATGCCTGTAGAGGTTTGCAAACTTTCCAGAAGCAATACTTCAAAAATCTGTAAAGAGAATGAATACTCTTATCCCAACAGAGGATATTGTGCTTCTCAAAAAATGCATTTTTACGGTTACAAACTCCATGCAGTTTGCTCTGTGAGCGGTATTTTCCAAAGCATAGATTTAAGCCCTGCTTCAATTCATGATATTCATTACTTAAAAGATATCAGGGAACAATTATCTGATTGTACGTTACTTGGAGATAAGGGATATTTATCTTCGGAAATTCAAATTGACTTGTTTAACTATGCTCACATAGAATTACAAACTCCTAAGAGGATTAATCAAAAAAATTATAAACCTCAATTTTATTTATTCAAAAAACAACGAAAGAGGATTGAAACATTATTCTCCCAGCTTTGTGATCAATTTATGATCAGACGTAATTACGCAAAGACTTTTGAGGGATTCAAAACTAGATTATTAACTAAAATAACTGCTCTAACCGTTGTACAATTTATCAACAAAGTATATTTCAACCGAAATATCAATAAATTAAAAGTTAGTATTATTTAAAATGCACAACGGGTA
Source organism: Scytonema hofmannii PCC 7110 (assembly GCF_000346485.2). Lineage (NCBI taxonomy): Bacteria > Bacillati > Cyanobacteriota > Cyanophyceae > Nostocales > Scytonemataceae > Scytonema > Scytonema hofmannii. The sequence goes on along the minus strand of NZ_KQ976381.1, from coordinate 6 downwards.
TATATA
>NZ_KQ976380.1 GCF_000346485.2 Scytonema hofmannii PCC 7110 | reverse complement strand
GGCGGTATTGCTTTGTGGAAGGATGAGTGATATGGTAACAGAGTATCAAAAGCGTCGATGGTCACAAGAAAAAAATTCTCTCGAAAAACTGCACGGACTTCAAAGTGAGAAAATCGAAAGAATACGAAAGGCTTTGATTGTAGAAACAGATCCATCACGTAAGTTTCAGTACGAACAGCAAATTCAAGAAGAGGAACGGGAACTTCAAGAGTTGAGCGATCGCATAGACGAAATTGAGCAGCAACTGCAACCAGTTTTACCTACCCCAGTCAAGTCGGAAACGCAAAGAAAAAATCAAAAAATATTGATTTTAGCAGCTATTCCGCAACCTGATAATTTACCGTTAGATAAAGAGATTCGGGAAATTAGAGCAGCGATTGAACGAGCGGTAAAACGAGATTTATTTGAAGTGGAGACCAGAACTGCTGTGCGTCCTCAGGATATTCGCAGGGCGATCGCGGAAATACGCCCTCAAATTGTTCATTTTTGCGGTCATGGGACAGAGGATGGGAGTTTGGTGCTAGAGGATGATGGCGGGAACCACAAACTCGTACCAGCAGAAGGGTTGGCTGCATTGTTTAAATTACACGCAGAATATGTAAACTGTGTACTACTCAATGCTTGTTATTCAGAAAAAGCAGCAGGGGCGATTAGTCAGTATATTAACTATACTATTGGCATGAATCAGCCCATTGAAGATCGAGCAGCAATTGTGTTTGCTCAGGGGTTTTATGATGGTTTGGGGTATGAGAGTTTAAAGAGTCAAAGTCTTTTTCAAAGGGCTTTTGATGAGGGTATGGTTGCGGTTCAAATGGACAACGTTGTAGACGGACAAATACCAGTTTTCTTTACAGGAGTGTCCTAAGTCTAGAACCACACCGTACTCTTGTGAATCTTATGGCCTTACCCTCTCCTAGTACTCTGGAGATAAAATAATTGAGGCGAATAGAATTCGCGGCTATATAAACAAAGTCCGCCTTCGCGGACTAACCGGAAAACAAAGTTTCAAATTTTCTTTTGGTCTTTTGTGATTCTTGAGACTCTT
>NZ_KQ976379.1 GCF_000346485.2 Scytonema hofmannii PCC 7110 | reverse complement strand
GACATCTCAAATATTTTGTGACTGTTGCAGAAGAACTGAGTTTTAGTCGTGCTGCTGTCCGACTGTTTATTTCCCAACCTGCGTTAAGCCGTCAAATCAAAGACCTTGAAGATGAACTGGGCATTTTACTGTTTCTGAGAAAATCTCATGGATTGATACTTACAGCAGCAGGGAAATTTTTTCTCGAACAAGCAAAAGATATTTTGAATCGCAGTCATGTTGCTGTGCAAAGCATCAAGAATAATTCTACTAATATAGATGAGTTTTTGGTTGTTAACTGCACCCCAACTATCCTCCAGACTTTTCAGGATAATCCTCAGACAATTGAAACAACACCAGCAATGCCGTCGGCGGGCTTTCCTAGGTCACGCTACGTTGTTCTAGAATCTCCAGAAGGAGCGGTTCCCCTTGCTTCCTGTCTGTACATTGAGCGCTCGAACATCGAACAAACCTGTTATCAAGAAATTCTTCAACCCCGTGCGTTCATTCGCATCTTTGCACCTCGAAACATGGGAAAAACTTCCCTGATTGCACGAATTCTGGATTATGGGATACGTCAGAATTACCACACAGTGCGACTCAGCTTACATCACGCCGGAACACAGGTGTTTGCTTCGAGCGATCGCTTCTTACGCTGGTTTTGTAAAAATGTCACTCAACAGTTGGGTTTGGAATCTAGATTAAATGACTACTGGGACGAGGAAATGGGAGCTTTGATTAACAGCACGATTTATTTTCAGGGCTATCTCCTTAAGGAAGTCTCTAACCCTATCGTTCTAGCACTAGATGGCATCGACCAATTATTTGAGTACCCAGAAGTTGCTAGTGATTTTTTTGTCCTTTTGCGTTCCTGGTATGAGGAAACAAAAGACATTTCAGTTTGGCAGAAGTTACGAATTGTTATCGCTCATGCCGTTGAAGTTTACATTCCCTTACCCACCCATCGCTCTCCATTTAATGTGGGATTGGCGATCGAATTGCCAACCTTTAGCCCAGAACAGGTGCAGGATTTAGCCGAACGTCACGGACTTCAACTCACGACGCCTGAACTTGAGCAGTTAATAAAGCTGACTGGGGGCTTCCCGTATTTAATTCAACTAGCATTGTATCAAAGTACACGTTTAGAGATGCCTCTGCAAACGTTACTGCAAGATGCTACGACCAATACTGGAATCTATCAACAACATCTTCAGTATCAGTTGTGGAAGC
>NZ_KQ976378.1 GCF_000346485.2 Scytonema hofmannii PCC 7110 | reverse complement strand
CTGACTTAGTACAAGACTTAGACAACCTCGAACGTGTGCTTAGCGAACGATGATTGTCATTTGCGACACCTCTCCTCTGTGCTACTTGTTATTAATTGGACAAGTTGGTATCTTACCGCAACTTTTTGGACGCATCATCATCCCTAATGCTGTTCGGGAAGAACTTTTAAATGAAAATGCTGATGCGATCGTCCAAAACTGGATTGCTCAACCTCCGAATTGGTTGGAAATTCACAAAGTTGAACATTTACTCTCAGATTTACCAAGCAAACTTGGTTCTGGCGAGTGCGAAGCCATTTCGTTAGCAGTCGCGTTAAAAGCAAATCTTCTCATCATGGATGATTGGGAAGCACGACAAGCAGCGAGTAATCGTGGATTCACAGTCACTGGACTGTTAGGTATCCTCTATCGTGCGGGAATGAGCGATCTACTTGATTTTCCCAATGCCATCTTTCAACTTCAATCTACAACTTTTCGAGCTTCGCCTTCTTTAATTGAGAGTTTCTTGAGCCGCTACAGACAGGAAAAACGTTAGTAGAAATTTTAGTGGAATATAAGCTTATATGAAAACTAACAATTTCCCGCATATGTTACCTAGACTTTCTGATCCCTGGCAGATAAGTAGTTATACACAGCGTCGCCATAAAATTCAAACACTAAATTACGGTTACAATGAGATTCAAGAAGCTCTCAATGCTTTAGAGCAATGCTTAGAAACTATTTCACTACTTACGCTTCCCCCTATAGAATCTATTCCAGAATCTATAAGGGAGTCTTGGGATTTTTCAACTGAAGAATTAGCAGAAAGGATGCCAACATTAGATGACTTCAAATTTAATCAAGTCACAGAATTTTTAAAAGAAGAAGCAGCTGAATCTATTTCTAGACAAATGATTGAGGATGTCGCATCATGGTGGATTTGGTCAGTAATACAAGATATTATTCAAGTAATTTTAAGATGGCTAGAAGACTCTTTGAGGAAGATAAATAATGATGTTTTAGTTTCACGTTTTATTAAGATTGCTCAACATTATTGGCTGCGTATTGAACCACGTTTAGCAGAATCTCTCTTAAGCCGTAGTGCTATCATAGGTGGGGAAAAAGCTTTACCTCTTCTTGAATCTGTAGAAACTAACACGCAAGCTTTGTCAAAAGTAAAAGCTACAGCACAAGATTATAAAGAATTGATATTAGGAGTTGGTCATAAAAATTCAAG
>NZ_KQ976377.1 GCF_000346485.2 Scytonema hofmannii PCC 7110 | reverse complement strand
TTGTGATTATTCAGTTCAAAAACGTCATTGTGCTGGTCAGTCACAACAAAGACGTGGAAAGTACCACTCAGCCCATCAGGTAGAGTAAAGGTAGCAGAGCCGTCATACCATTTGTTGGGTTCATCTATGTCTAAGCTGCCATGATGCCTAATTTCACCCAATAACCTATCCGTGCTGGAGTTGAAATTAGCATCCTCTGATAGATAGAAAGCATCAACCCAAGAATAGTTGGGAGTAGCGGTTGAGCCATTGTTGGTAACACGGTAATCAATGGTCAGGGCATGGCTAGCCAAAGCTTGAGTTGGAACGTCTACCAACTCGACTTCCAAGTCTGGCGGTGGTGTGAGATTAACAGTAGTAGGTGTAGGTTGGGCAACAATGTTATTGGCGTCGCCCGCAAATTCCAAAACCTGATTGCCAGCGTCAGTTCTAACAATGAAGTAGAAATTTCCACTCACTCCTATTGGCAAAGTGACATCCAAACTAGTGGTGTAGCTGCTAGTAGCTCCATTAGTGCTGTTAGCATCATAAACATCAAGGTCGCCGTAGTGGTAACGAGAACCCAGGAAGTACTCCTCATCGCCATTGCCCAGGTAGGGGTCAGCTGACATATAAACTTCGTCATACCAGCTGTGCTGAGAGGTTTTGCCAGGACCATTATTGACAACAGTCCAATTCAGGGTCATCCTCTGACCTGAGAACACTGGGGAATGTTCGTTGACAGTCGGCTGTAAGTCTGGCGGTGGAGTCAGTTCAATGTTGGTGGGTGATTCTGTGCTCCGAAAATTGTCATCCTCGTTTTGATATTCGTAGACATTATCGTAGTAATCAGTTTTAACAACAAAGTAGTAGTTGTTGCCCTCAATATTATCAGGCAAGGTAACCTCTAAACTATTGTTATAGCTGTGTATGCCGCTACCATATTTATCCAAGTAGCTAAAGTTAGAAGTTTGACCCAGGTATGTTTCTTGACCGTTTAAAGACAGGAAAACGGCGTCATACCAAATTGGAGCGCTAGTTGAGCCAGTTCCTGTGTTTTCTACTACCCAATCAATAGTAATTTTCTGACCGGAGAAAGCTGAATCGGTTCGAGCAGTAACGCTGGATACTTTCAGGTTCGGAAAATCACTCTTGCGAATGTCGATAGGATTGGAGGAAATACGAGTATTGTTGCTCTCTTGACCGTGTTCGTAGACATCGCCACCAGCATCCGTCTTAACAACTACCCAACG
>NZ_KQ976376.1 GCF_000346485.2 Scytonema hofmannii PCC 7110 | reverse complement strand
CTGACGGGGCGACAAAAGAGCTAGGATGCAGATAGGATAAGCTCCATAGCTCTTAGACCTCGTTGATAATACTTCAATTTATTGCGATTTAATCTCATTAATTCCGTGACTAAATCTTCACATGATTCCATGAAATTAACCCATGTTTGACCATATAATCCAATATAAAAACTGCTGTGTCGCCTTTCAATCCGCCCGTATTCTTTCACGCGACCCACATATTTTTGAACACCTTTTTGTTTAATTTGTTGTCCATGTATTGTGGCAGATGTGTATGCGATGGCTATTAATAAAATTAGAGAAATTAAGCGTTTATTTGAGACCTTAGTATCTTCTAAATTATAACCCCCGCTCTTAAAGTCTCGAAACATTTCTTCTATATCAAATCTTCTTTTATAGGCAGCGATCGCCAATTCTAGCGTGACTAAATTTGTGGCAATAAACCATCCTTCTTTTGGAGCTATTCCTTGAATTTTCCGTCTCCATTTACAAGCTACATTAAAATTGGTAAATCCTTTTTGTTTAGTGACCTTAACTCCTTGTAAAAAGAAAGATATTCCTGGTGATAAGCCTAAATCATTTAACTCTTGCCAAATCTCATGTTCCATTTCAATGAATTCGTTTTTTTTCAAACGAAGACAAAAAGATATGCCTTGCTCTCTGAGCCAACTTGCTAGTTTGACAGAACAAAATTCCCTGTCTCCCAAGAGACAAATTTTGTAATCCTTAAAAATTGGTAAAACTTGAGAGATTAACAATTTTTGTTCGTTAAGATTACTGCTTCCCAACTTAGATAGGAGTTCAAAATATACAGGAAAGGCTCTTTTATCCCAAACTACACTAATTACAAATAAATTAATGCAACCCCATGCAGTGCGATCGATGACTACATAAATCATTTTGTCAGATTGAAAATATGTTGACAACCATGTGGTAACAATCGGAAACCAAATTTTTTCAATTGTTAAGAATGGTAATGATAAAAATCTTTGTAATTTTTTTCGTCTGCTTTCAAATAAAATAGGGATTGGGAGATTTGTTGCTAACGCTTCTAAACTAACTTTTTTAATTGACTGTATAACATTAATTAAAATTGTTAGCAGTAAGTATTCGGTTGGGCTAAATTGACTTTTTAAGTGTATTTGGTAAAATGAAGGTATCATTGTCATTAGATAGGTCTTGTTGACAAAGGTAGACCTATCTTTTTTTACCACAAATTGCTGCACACTTGAACTCATAAGCTTTTCAGGCTATTTTGTCGCCCCTTCAG
>NZ_KQ976374.1 GCF_000346485.2 Scytonema hofmannii PCC 7110 | reverse complement strand
CAGGGTTAGCGCGTCTCAAATTCTGTTGACAGGCGGATCATAGTATGGAGTTCGAGTTTGAGACAGCCGCCGCCAGTACAGAAAGCATATACTGATCGTTCATAGCGGCTCGCCGTGACTTTTGGCGAATACTGCGGCGAAAAGATGTTTCTTGTTCTAAGGCATTGAGTGCAATGCGACGTAGTAAAGCAAAATTTTGTGGGCTGTGTAGAGAACGAATCCGACATTCATCTTCATGGAAACTTGATCTAATGTCCAATGAACAGAATTTTCAATTCCCCAGTGTTGTCGAATTGCGCTACCAATCTTGTTAGCATCACTGGTGAGACTAGAGATGTAAAATTGCACCTCGTGGGTAGTTTTATTCCAATGCTGAATTGAACGCACTACCATCACCACTGTTGTCAGTCCTACCCAATCATCTTGTTCATGAAGTGCAGGAAGTTGTGACACTGACACAGTGTAAACTTGACGATTTTCGATTCTGTGATGTCCCTTTTCTACCCGTTGACTAATATTCACATCAACACCTTTAAAACCAAGAGATAGGGAAGTTTCAAACCAATTCTTCACTTGTTGGTGTAGTGTGGGATGATTATCTTTGAGGCTCAAAATATAATCAGAACCACCTTCTCTAATTTTTTTGGCAATTGATTTCTGTGTACCCATTGCATCAATAGTAATGATGCAGCCAGATAAATCTAGCATTTCTAAGAGTGCTGGTATGGCCGTGATTTCATTCGATTTGGCGCTCACCTTCGTTTGTCCCAAGACCAAACGGTGTTCTTGAGACCAAGCACTGACCATATGTAAAGCTTTCAGCTGAGATGTTCGGTCATATGAGCCTTTGAGAGCTTTGCCGTCTATGGCGACTACTTCTACTCCTAAATTCTCAACTAACGATTGCACCCACACTCGAAAACATTGCTCAAATTCTTTGGGGTTAATTCTCTCAAACACTCTCCTAAAAGTATCGGGGCTGGGGATTCCGAAGGGCAGTTCTAGAAATGTCTCCAACCATTCTTTTTTATTTATTCCATATTCTTCAATATCTTCCCAACCTTGAGCACCGGCAATGACTGCCAAAATAGAAATGGTGATAATATCAGTCAGTAAATGCCATCTCGTCCTTTCTGCTCTTGGGTCTTTTACTTGTGTGAAGTATTCTTGAAACTTACTGGTAATGTCAAAACTGTCTACGCTGGGTGTCAAAGATTTTTCAGTTTTACTTTTCTTTTCAAATCCTGTTGGCATGACGACAGATGTTGCAGCTAGATGGATTAAATCTTACCCTAGCTCAGATAGTGCCACTTTGTTTTAAACCCTATTACCGCTCAAGTCAGTCCTCTTGTCAATAGGGTTTGAGACGCGCTGACCCTG
>NZ_KQ976373.1 GCF_000346485.2 Scytonema hofmannii PCC 7110 | reverse complement strand
ACGGGTTAAAATCTTTGTCCACTAAGCTTTAGCTCTCAGCCCGAAAATCAATTTCGGGCTGAATTTTTTCACAGGAATAGTATATAGCGGTTCTCATTTGAATCACATACACAACCTATGCCCAAACACGTGTCCAGACGCGATATATCGCGTCTCTACTGTATTGCACCCAACCGAGAAGCGTTATATAAACAATTCCTATGGCTTCAGAAATCAGACCCACCCCAATACCAATACTGCAAGGGATTACAATCATTGAAGTGTCAGAACCCCGGTAACTCCTGCGAAACCGGAGTTCTGACATCTCAATTATCGTTAACCGAGTAGTATTGCCCTCTGCCTTTCTTCGGTAAAGCATTTATCTGTTGCCACGAAATGATAAAACCAAATTTACGCACTCACGGGAAAGAAACCAGGTTTCTGATTGGAAAAAAGAATGAGAAAGATTATTGGGTAAAATTAAGCCCAAGCAAGACTTTCTCAACCCAAAATCTAAAATCCCAAATGGTATTACCTGTCGCATGAAAAGCTTTTTGAGACATAACTGTGTTCATTATCTGTCTACAAAAGCAGTACTTTTAAAGAATCTTCAAATTTTGAGATTTTGACAGCAATAGTTTTCAGAACTTAATCATTCCTTGATAATTCCCCTAGAGATAACTGCAGGATTTTTTTCGATTAGGAATTGATGAAAACCTTGAAATCGAAGAGTTAGTAATAGATTATAGAAAGGGGATAAGAAAAGACATTCATCCAATCCCAAAGATAAATAACCAAAGCTGGGAGTATATTTCAACATGGCTAAGATTACAATTTCTCAACTACAGACCGTTGATGCTACCTCTATTCAAGAGTTAACAAATTCTGAGATTGAGGCTACAAAAGGTGGACTAACAGCAGTAGTATCCCCTGTCATTAATAGTAAAAACCTTGCTATCTTGGGTCAAGCTGACACAGGTAGTTCTACCAATACTGTGGGTACAAATATCCTACAAAACTTATTAGGCATAGTTGCATAAGTCTTTTGAACTCAAAGTTCGCCCCTGAAACTAAAACCCATGAAAACGGGTTAAAATCTTTGTCTACTAAGCTTTAGCTCTCAGCCCGAAAATCAATTTTGGGCTGATTTTTTTCACAGGAATAGTATATAAACATCTATGAGTTTTTCGGGATCGCTATGCATGTTTAACTAGCGCTTACAACCTTCATTACTTCGTCAAAGTTTCGTTGTAGTACTAGCTCAATAGTAGTTTGCCTGTGCAGATCAACATTGTTGGGTGAAATTAAGCCCAAGCAAAACTCTCTCAGTCCAAAATCTAAAATACCAAATGGCATTGCCTGTCAGATGAAAAGCTTTTGAGACATAACTGTGTTCATTATCTGCCTAAAACACAAGTGCTTTTAAACAATCTTCAAATTTTTCGGTTTTGACAGCAAGAGTTTTCACAAGTTAATCATTCCTTGATAATTCCCCTAGAGATAACTGCAGGATTTT
>NZ_KQ976372.1 GCF_000346485.2 Scytonema hofmannii PCC 7110 | reverse complement strand
AGAAATTCAAAAATTAGAGGCATGGTCTGATAAAAATCGGGAGGCTGTAGCGGAAACTCTTTCACCCGTATTGGGAATTGATTTGGACACTCTGAAAAAAGCAACTAATCGAAAACGTTTTGGGGTTGTACCCATCACTGACGATCTAATTGCTACACAACAGCAAGTTGCTGATACATTCTACAACTTGAAGTTGATACCGAAGAAGATTGATGTCAAAGAAGCTATGTTAAAACCAGAAGAATACGCTTCATTGTCTCCCAAAATATAATTTGGTTAGTGGTTAGTGGTTATTGGTTATTGGTGGTAGCCCTACCTACACTTGCCCGTCCTTTATTTATAAGCGGGCAAGATGCCCGCACCACAAGAGATTTTGGCCCGCACCACAAGAGATTTTGGCCCGCACCACAAGAGATTTTGTATTTGGAAACCACTCACAACTAACCACTAACCACCAACAGCTAACAACCAAGAACTAACAACTAACAACCAGAAACTTATGACAAATCCAACAGAGTTGTTACATCACCGCTATGGTGTTGATACCATCAATACAGATACTCCTTGGAACAATACTTTAGCAAATTTGCTTTCTCACCGTTCGATTCGTGCTTATCTTTCCGATCCTTTACCGTCCGGTACTCTAGAAACTTTGGTTGCTGCTGCTCAATCTGCATCTACCTCCTCTAATCTTCAAACATGGAGTGTAGTGGCTGTAGAGGATGCACAACGCAAAGAAAAATTGTCACAACTGGCTAGAAATCAAGCTCATATTCGGCAATGTCCTCTATTTCTTGTATGGCTGGCTGATTTAGCCCGTCTGGCTTACATTGCTGAGAATCGCGGTTTGCCTCATGAGGGTTTGGATTATTTGGAAATGTTCTTGATGGCAGCTATAGATGCAGCATTGGCAGCGCAAAATGCAACTGTAGCGGCTGAATCTCTTGGCTTGGGAACGGTTTATATTGGTGCATTGCGTAATCATCCTGAGGAAGTCGCTGAAGTTCTTAATTTGCCCCCACACGTCTTTGCTGTGTTTGGATTGTGCGTGGGCTATCCAAATCCCGCTCAACCTGCTGCTATTAAACCACGTTTGTCCCAGTCGGCTGTATTGCATCGGGAAACTTACAAGCTGGCAGAACAAGATGAGGCAATCGCACAGTATAATGAGGTCATGAAAGCTTTTTACACCTCGCAAAAGATGAACATTCCAGGCGACTGGTCGGAGCATTCTGTGAAGCGAGTTATTTCGGCTGAGTCTTTATCGGGACGCGATCGCTTGCGTGAAGCGTTGAAAACTTTAGGCTTTGATCTGCGATAATAATGGTTGATTGTCATAGATAATACCATTTCTCTTCTGCAAATCGGCTCTTCCGTACTTAGTGGGCTAATTTCATCTAAAACTTTCTTGAAAGCTTTGTGTACTCAGCTTTTCAAGCGTTATCTCAGCTAGATTTGTCCATAAAGCACTTAGTCAGCGCCTTGAAATCCCATATAATCAGGTTCAGATACGAAGCTTATTGATAATTTGGCCCACTAAGT
>NZ_KQ976371.1 GCF_000346485.2 Scytonema hofmannii PCC 7110 | reverse complement strand
GGTGGCAGCAGGACTCGTGAGTTCTCCCCCTCGTCGAGACGATGTTGAGCCAGTTTCAGAAGAAGCGTGGCGCGAACTAACCCAAAGACTGGAAGCATCCCCCGGCAAGCCCCTCTCAGAAATCATTATTGAAGAACGAGGTTAATGTGACTGTCTACTTTTTAGATAGCAGTGCTCTGGTCAAACGGTACGTGCCGGAAACTGGCAGTGCTTGGATACGGGCAATCTCGGATCTCAATACTGGCAACTCATTAATCATTGCCCGAATTACTTGGGTGGAAGTTAGAAGCGCGATCGCCCGAAGAGGTTTCGCTTTGACCTGAATAATCAGTACCAAGTGATTGAACTCGATTCAACACTTGCAGAAACTGCGGGTCAGTTGGTCGGTCAATACCCTCTACGCGCTTATGATGCCGTCCAACTAGCGTCAGTGCTGCTGATTCAACCCGCTTTCCCTGCTACACAATCTACTCAATTGATCTTTCTCACAGCTGACAACCGCCTTTCTGAGATTGCGGTAGCTCTTGGGTTGCTGAGCAATAATCCCAATCATCACCCCTAATCTGGGTGAAGCTACTCCCGAACCAGCACAGGATTACTTGATTTTGGTCTTGCCCGTGAATTTACCCTTGGGAAAACCGGAAGCATGACGAATTCTAAGACGAAAGGGTATGCACCGATTGAACAGTACGAACGACGCGGTAATTTTTTCCCGCTATCACTGCTTGTTAGATATCAACCCGCCTGATATTCGCGTGCGAGATTTTGGTAGTAGAAATGGTACTTACGTAAACGGGAAAAAAATTGGACAACGCCAACCTAAACAAGCGGAGTTTAAACAGGCGTTGTTGAGTGTGGTTTAAATTCAGAACCAGTCCTAACTATAATCTAATGTTATTCCTGGTTTGCTTCCGGCAAAGTACTACCGTATTTTTGAAACTCTTCTATAACTAACTTAATCTCCTCTACTGCAACATCTGCTTGTTCACTTTTGGAATAGATTAGCAGGAGGATAACCTTTGTTGGGATTCAAGCTGATAAATGAGCCGATAACCACCACTTTTACCTTTCTGGATATCACTGTTGCGGACTCGTACCTTGAAAACAGTGTTCCCTGTTCCAGATATTTGGTCGCCAATAAAGTTTCCTGCTTGCAGTTGTGCAATTATCGGTTGAATATTAGACCGAATGTGGCGATACTTTTTGGACAGGGTGCGTAGCCGATACTGAAATTCATCTGTAAACTGAACTTGAACTGAGGGTAGTTCACTCTGCATCAACACCATCCCACAGTTCTGAAATAGGTCTAGTTTTTCCAGCTTTTGCTTGTTGCAATGAAGTGCGAAGACTGTTTAATACAGACTCTTTTGATTCATCATCTTCATCCACCTCATCTTCCACAAACAGCACAATTACCTTAACGCGGCTATGCTTTTGAACCGTCAGAGGTTCATCCAAGCACAGTAAACCGTTTTCGTCAACGCTTCCCATGACTTCTTGCGCAATTTGTGGGCATCAGGGGTTTGTTATCTGGCGAGACAACTGGTACTCTTGTAACTTGTCGATTTTGATTAATCATTCCTTTATTAGGGATAACCCAATAAACTGTGTTTGTTATTTTTGGTAACGTCCCTCCGGTCATTTTAGTAGCCGCATCTCTTCTTCTCACAAAAGCCAATTAGTTTGTCCGAACTAGGGAAACATACGTTCGTAATTTACTACTAAAACTTAGAACTGGGGGAAGCGCAAATTAACAACGTATAATGCCCCTTGTAACGAGCTTTTGACTCTCCCCAGTGACCTAACCAACTCTTGCGTTGCCTATTGAGAGCTAAAGAC
>NZ_KQ976370.1:1669-1893 GCF_000346485.2 Scytonema hofmannii PCC 7110 | reverse complement strand
CCGCCCCGATCATCGCCGCGCTCAAGCCCTGGCTTGGAACTCAGCTGTCGCGCATCCCGCAGAAATCCCTTCTGGCCGAGGATATCCGCTATACCCTCGCGCATTGGCCCGGCCTGATCCGCTTCCTCGACGACGGCACCCTCGAGCTCGACACCAACCCGGTCGAAAACCAGATCCGTCCGATCGCGCTGACCCGCAAGAACGCCCTCTTCGCCGGCAACGAG
>NZ_KQ976370.1:0-1659 GCF_000346485.2 Scytonema hofmannii PCC 7110 | reverse complement strand
CCGCACGAGGACGATGCCTTTGGCATCAACGCCATGAACCTGAAACACGTTCTTGGCCAGATCCAGGCCGATTGTGGCAATCTCCTTCATGGATGGCTCCCTTCATTGGTAAGTGTGACAGCACCCAATGTGGCACATTACGATGCCGGGAGCGGGAGCCATCCACTCCATCAATGGCCAAGGTCGAGCGGATGAACCGCACGATCAAAGACGCAACGGTAAAACGCTTCTATTACGAAGACCACAACCAGCTCCGCACCCATCTCGCCGACTTCATGGACGCTTACAATTTCGCCCGGCGGCTCAAGACCCTCGGCAGCCTCACGCCTTATAAATACATCTGCAAGATCTGGACATCTGAGCCAGACAGATTCATCCTAAACCCGATCCACCAGATGCCGGGACTGAACACCTAGACATAGAGAACCTGCGCAATACGTCGATGTTCCGGTCAATAAAAACGACCACGGGATGGCCATGAAATTCGTGTAGTCAGAAATGAGGCACAGGAATAGACATAAGTTTGAGGGGCTTCCCTGACTGATCAACGATTTATATTACAGGAACGAAGTGATGCAGAATTCGCAGAAATACGCGGCGGAGCTGATCGGAACATTTTGGCTAACATTCGGCGGTTGTGGCTCCGCCGTTCTGGCTGCCGCCTTCCCGGAACTAGGCATCGGCTTCATGGGCGTGTCTCTTGCCTTTGGCCTTACGGTGTTGACCATGGCCTACGCCATTGGACACGTATCGGGATGTCATTTGAACCCCGCCGTGACGGTTGGCCTCGCCGCAGGCGGGCGCTTTCCAACATCGCAGATCCTGCCCTATGTCGTGGCGCAAGTTCTGGGCGCCATTCTTGGAGCTTTGGTGCTTTATGTCATCGCAAGCGGTGCGCCGGGATTTGATGCCGCAGCAAGCGGCTTTGCCTCGAACGGCTATGGTGAGCATTCGCCAGGGGGTTATTCCATGGGTGCGGCCTTCGTGGCCGAGGTCGTGCTGACGGCTTTCTTCCTCTTCATCATCATGGGGGCAACCCATGGTCGTGCGCCTGTGGGCTTTGCCCCCATCGCCATCGGGTTGGGGCTGGTACTTATCCATCTGATCAGCATTCCGATTACCAACACCTCTGTGAACCCGGCACGCAGTACAGGTCCGGCGCTTTTTGCCGGAGGCTGGGCCTTGGGTCAGCTCTGGATGTTCTGGGTTGCCCCGCTGATCGGAGGGGCGGCAGGCGGGATTCTCTACCGCTGGCTTAGCCCGCAGCCTGAAGAGCCGGTCGTGGGCGGTATCCGCAGCCCCGGCTAAGCGATGGTGTCTCGATTAGAGATTAGATGAAGATCGTTGGCAGTTCGCTGATCCTTGTCGTGTAACGCGATGATCGGTGACCTGCCTTCGTCTCCCAAAATTCGGATACGCCCTCCAGGTCGGCCGCAGAGTTGAACCTTTGGGCATTTAGCTTCCCCTTTGTCGCAGAACCCACGCCCTAGATTTCTAGGATGAGAATAGGGCGTATCTCATAGTCTCGCATGTCCTGGTCGATCAAACTTTAGATCACAGACCAAAGCGCATTCCTCTTGGTGGCATAGCTTGCACGCTTTGTAAGGGTCTTGGTCGGCGCGATAAGTCCTTTGCGTCGATCTTCCCAAACCGCCGATA
>NZ_KQ976369.1 GCF_000346485.2 Scytonema hofmannii PCC 7110 | reverse complement strand
AGTGACCAGTGACCAGTGACCAGTGACCAGTGACCAGTGACCAGTGACCAATGACCAGTGACCAGTGACCAGTGACCAGTGACCAGTGACCAATGACCAGTGACCAATGACCAGTGACCAATGACCAGTGACCAGTGACTAGTGAGTTTTGCATTTCTTTTTTATATAACTGTTTAGATTTTTGCGGATCTACTTAGTTCAGGCAAAGATCTAAACTTAAGAAGAGGTTATGTAAAGGTAAAAACTCCAATTTTTGAATGTTAATTTTAAGGAGAATATGGATTTGACTGTTTCAGATTTAGCGGTAATTGATGAAAAGCTTTCTCAGCGTCATATCGATCTTGACCCAAGTGGGTATTTCATTATTTACCTGAATCGGGAAGAAGGTTTAATTTGTGCCAAGCATTATACAAATGTTATTGACGATCGCGGTTTAGCGGTCGATCCTGAAACAGGGCAAGTGATTCCCGCACGGGGAAAAGTAGAACGAACTCACACTATAGTCTTCAGTGGCAGAACAGCAAAAGAACTCTGCGTTAGAATCTTTGAGCAAACTCAACCCTGTCCGGTCACTCAGCTAGACCACGCTGCTTACTTAGGTCGGGAATTCATCCGCGCCGAGATTGCTTTGGTGACAGGGCAAGAGTATGTTCAGGACTAATTGGGGAGTAGGGAATGGCTAATGGGGAATAGGGGTATGAAAAAGATTTATTCATCCCCCACTCACTACTCCCCACTCACCACTCCCTATTACCCATTAGATGATGGCTGATTAATCTGGTAAACGTAGTATGTTGCCATCGGGATAATGGTTGCAGCAATGAGAAGCCCGATCACCCAAGCAGTGGCATTACCTTGGTCGGTGTCTTCTGCTTTTGTGAAAGTGCCTTCTACCTGTACTTTTTCAGCAATTTGGGGTGGTCCTGGATCGGGTTCGCCAGATAGGACGGCGACTAAGCGATCGCTTGCATCTAAAAACGCCTGATTGTACTTGTTGCCGTCCCGTAATGGTGCTGTCAAAGTTTCATAAGCTACACTTTTAGCAATGTCATCTGACATCAAAGATTGTACTTTGTCACCAGTAACGATTGAGATACCGTTAGTTAAGGTATCAATCATCAGTAGTGTTTGATTTGCCGAGCGCTCTTTTGTGGGAAACCATCTTTCAAATAGTTGTTTTGTGAAGCTTTCAGGAGTTTCACCATAGTCAAGACGGCGAACTGTAACAAATCTGACTTCATTTCCTGTTTGTTTTGCCAAGTTCTCAAAAGCGCTGCTAATCTTGCCTTCGTTGGAACGGCTGATAACTTCACCTTGATCGACAACCCAAGTGCTACCAGGTGTGATATCTGGTATTTGATACACACTTGTAGCCAAAGCAGGCATAACAAACAGAGAAGAAGCGAGAACTACCATCACAAGTGGCAGAAATAGCAATTTGATACTATTTTTCAAATTACATACTTGGTTGAGGAGCTGTTTCATGAGATTTGCCAAAATATGGAATAATTGCACCAAGATTAATATATACCTACGGGTACAATCTCTGGACTTGTTAATCAAAGATTTGTGAGAAGAATGACTACTTCCCGCGAACCGTGAAATGCCCCAGTTTTACCGGATAGGTGGGAAGGATCAATTTGAAACTTCAAATCTCAAAGATTCCGAAATCCTTGACAAGGACGGTAAAGTACGGAGGTCTTCACGCACGCTCATTAGGATTTTACCAAGATAATTTTGACCTGTGTTCTTGGCTCCACAGCCCCAAAAATAATCGGTAGGAGAATTTTCTACAATAAGTTGGTCGCTTGTGGCCAAAAGAATTTCTCTAATATCGGCATGAGTTAGAAACTTTTTGAGGACGGCTTCTCTCATCACTTGAGTT
>NZ_KQ976368.1 GCF_000346485.2 Scytonema hofmannii PCC 7110 | reverse complement strand
TAAATACCCGAGCCGATAAAGAGTATTGGTGTTCCACTCATAACAAGCATTACCCAACGCGAAGCGCTATCTGTAGGTGCTTCTTCATTCGAGAAAGTTTCTTGAGTTGAAGTGATGACTTTATTGACAGAGGATGCTTCATCAGACTCTAGAATAACGACTAGTGCTTTTGTGCCTGCCAGAGTCCCACCTTCAAAATCTCCTTTTTTAAATTTTGGGATAATTTGGGTATCAATAATGTTACCCACTTTGGCATCAGGCAAAATCGCTTCTACACCGTTACCAGTTTCTATTTCAACGCGGCGATCGCCTACTGAAATCAAAAACAATACACCATTATTTTGTCCTTTCTTGCCAATGCCCCAATGATTAAAAAGTTCCGTGGCAAATTTTTTTGGTGAATCAGCAGGAGCGGTTTTTGGTACGCTAACCACCGCTATTTCTACACCCTTTTTGGCTTCTAATTGAGAAATCATTTGATTGAGTTGAGTTTCTGTTTCATTGCTCAAGATTCCTGCCATATCAGTTACCCAACCACCATAATCCTTTCGGGGATTGGGGACTTCTTGCACTGTCAAAGCCAAGCTCGAAAGGGGACAAAGACATAGGATTGAGGAAAATAAACTCGCCCAAAAACTGGGTTTTAGTTTTCGTAAATTAGTTTTCATAATTTTACACCTTGAGATGGAGATGTTTGGTGGAACTTAGTGGAGTGACGCAATCGCAAAAACTGGATTTTACGTGACTCCACGAGCTTCCGCTACCAGAATCACTGTTTTTTCTATTTCTGCCATGAACTCAAGTTCTTTGAGATGTTTATTAAGTCCATAATCTGAAGATATCTGTAAAACTCTGAAGAAGTATCTCATTAATGTCACCTTCAAAGCATGACAAATGTCATTCAATTCATTCAAGAAAAAATTTAGTTGCAACCAACAGCAGTGCAAGTGCGAGGTTTATCAACGTAAGTTGTGGGTGTTGTTGGTCGCTCCTCTAGTGTGGGAGGCTTGACATCTGGAACGAAAGAAGCACAGTTGGCGATCGCTCTGGTGTAAGCTTCCTGACGAGAGACAACACCAGTATTGAGGCGTTGCTCAAAAGTTTGTTGGTTGTTGACAACGCTCATCGCCACAAGAAATGCGCTCTCCATCTTATTTTGAACAGCATCGCGACTTTCGATAGTGTCCATCCCAGTACTGGAAACATCCAACGCAAAACCCAAACCACCACCACCAATGCGCTTTGGTTTGAGAGCGAAACCTTGGCGGTAATTCACTGATGCTCCACAAGCGGAACTATATTGGAACGAGAACGCTTCACCACCAGTTCCTGGTGCAGTCGAACCAAATTGAATGTGGTTGTGTCGAGCACCTTCCACCTTGACACGTGTGGTCGGGGAAACATTAGGGGCGACAGTTGTTGCACCAGTCGTCATCGATTGATGGTTCTTTTGGTCGCCCACGGAAGAGTGAGCGCGGTTATTGACATCACCAACTTTGGCGTCACCACCACCAGAGTGGTTAAGATTTGTATTGTGACTGTTACCACTGTCGCGAATTGTGGCTTTGGCATCAGAGCTACTGTTGGAATCACTACTGCTGTTGGAATCAGAGTTAGCTGTGGTGGGAGTAATCACAGTTGTATTTGTACCGCCATTTTCTACCTGTTGGCTGATACCAGGAACATAGCCACCTGATGAATCGTGATGGCCTCCGCCTCCGCCATCGGTTGTTGATGTGCTGCTCCCGGAACCGTAAATCGCCGTGTTGCGAGCATCGCAACGTGGGTCGATATGTGGAACATCATTTCTGGCTTCACAATCAATGTCTTGATTTAAAGTGCCAGTGGGATTGACGGTCAAGTTAGCCGCATCCACAAATGTCTCCGGACCAATAGCCGAACCCTTTATTTTTTGATTCACCACTTGAGCACTGGCAACATCTGCACACAAAATAGCAGTTGCTGATAAACTTAATAAACCGATGGTAGCAATTTTTAAAGCAAACATAACTGACTCCTAATATTTAACTAATAACTTTGATAAATTCAGCCATAAAAATCAAAAACAAACAAGTGAGAGTCGGTGTTTATCAAACAAGTCGATGAGTTAGATAACTATCAGGTTCAATCTCTGTTGCCAGCGCACCTGCGACTCTCTATATAT
>NZ_KQ976367.1 GCF_000346485.2 Scytonema hofmannii PCC 7110 | reverse complement strand
GAACTGTTCTACCAGATTCAAGGCACGGGGGAACCTTTGCTGTTGATTTCCGGTTTTTTGTGCGACCATACCTACTGGTCACTACTCATACCATCCCTCACCCAGCAGTATCAAGTTATTCGATTGGATAATCGAGGTATGGGGCGCAGTTCTACTTCCAACTACGCCTATAGTATAAAACAGATGGCAACCGACGTTGCTGGATTACTTGAACATCTTGGGATCGACAAAGTACACGTAGCAGGTCATTCTATGGGTGGTCAAATTGCCCAAGAACTGGCTTTGGCACACCCAGAAAAGATGCTTAGTTTGTTACTCCTCTCATCTTTGGCAAAGGGTGATGAGCACTTTAATGCCATTATCGAGACATGGGGAGACCTCGCTCGAATTTTGGACTTGGAACTTTATGAAAAAGTCATTTTGCCCTGGATATTTACAAATACCTTCTATTCTACCCCAGGAGCAATAGAAACGATGATTAATATGGCAATTAATTATCCTTTTCCGCCCATACCCCAAGAATTGTATTATCACAGCCGAGCTATTACCAGCAGCGACATTCGCTTTCGCCTCAATCGCATTTATTGTCCAACTTTAGTTCTAGTCAGTAGACAAGATATTCTAACTCCGGTAAAGTTTTCCGAGGAACTAGTGCAAGGCATTCCCAACGCCGAACTAGTTGTTCTTGATTCTGGAGGTCATGGTTTTATAATTGAGTCGCCAGAAACTGTAGCTCAAGCCATCTGCAATTTTCTTGCAAAGGTATCTTAATCTCGCCTTTCTGTCAGAAGGAAGTTCAAATGAATTTTTTTATTGTGTACGCTCACCCCGAACCTAAAAGTTTTAATGGTGCATTAACCAGCCATGCAAAAAAAGCTTTGGAAGCAGCAGGACATAAGACAATCATTTCCGATTTATATGCTATGCAGTTCAATCCAGTTTCCGATCGCCGCAATTTTATTTCTGAAACCAACCCCGACCACTACAAACAGCAAGCAGAAGAATTGCACGCAACAGAAGTGGATGGCTTTGCGGCGGACATCAAAGCAGAAATGGAAAAACTGGATTGGTGCGACGTGCTTATCTTTCAGTTTCCTTTATGGTGGTTTGGATTTCCCGCTATTTTAAAAGGTTGGGTTGATAAAGTTTTTGCATTGGGGAAAATTTATGGAAATGGCAAGTGGTATGACAACGGCGCGTTTAAAGGTAAAAAAGCCATGCTGTCTTTGACAACTGGTGGACCTTTAACTATGTACACTGAAATTGGTATCAATGGCGATATTCACACCATTCTTTATCCAATTAACCACGGAATTCTGCGCTTTGTAGGTTTTGATGTTTTACCACCTTTCATTGTTTGGGGCGCAAGTCGTCTTAGTGATGAACGCCGCCAAATTTATTTGGAACAGTACCAAAATCGGTTGTTGACTATAGATCGAGTTCCTGCTATCGTCTATCCTTCTCTTGATGATTTTGATGAGACTTTTCAATTAAAAACGTCAGAAATTATTATTGAGGGCTAATGGCTAATGGTGAGACTAGCCCTACAGAGAAGTTTCTCAATTTATGAACCTGAAATCCAAAAATATGAGTGGTAAATTTCTTGTTTTTGAAGGTGTGGAGGGTTGTGGTAAAACCAGCCAGATACAGCGTACTCAAGAGTGGTTGGAAAGTCTCAACATTTCTGCAATTGTGACTCGCGAACCGGGAGGTACGGAGTTGGGTTTGCACCTGCGTCAATTATTATTAGAAGCAGAATCTACCTCGATTACAAATAAAACGGAGTTACTCTTGTATGCAGCCGATCGCTCTCAACACGTTGACCAAATTATTAAACCAGCCCTAGCCGAGGGAAAAGTAGTTTTGTGCGATCGCTACACTGACTCTACCATCGCTTATCAAGGTTGGGGACGTGGAATCAGTCTTGAAATGATAGAGCAACTCAATCTTTTAGCAACTGGTGGTCTACAAAGCAATTTGACCATCTTACTTGATATTGACCCAGAAATTTCTTTCAATCGAATCGTTGCCAAACGACAATTAGACCGAATGGAACAAGCAGATTTAGCTTTTCACCATCGCGTTCGTCAGGGTTTCTTGTCATTAGCTGAAAAATTTCCAGAAAGAATTGTCGCGATCGATGCCAATCAAAATATTGATAAAGTAACTGCGGATATTCAACAGTTACTGATAAGTCGCAGATGAAATTGGGGAAAGGGGAAATAATTCCCCAGTTTCTAATCGCTAGAGCGTCGGTACAGTAAGGGACTTCCAAATAAAAAAATATCCCAAAATTTCTTGTGGTGCGGGCGTCCTCGCCCGCCACTACCCGCCACTACATAGAAGACGGGCGGGGACGCCCGTCCCACAA
>NZ_KQ976366.1 GCF_000346485.2 Scytonema hofmannii PCC 7110 | reverse complement strand
ACAAGGATGGTTGGTTCGCCCGTTTGGATTGCCTGTTCGAGTTGAGATTGCATGATATTTCTCCCGTAAAAAATTTTGCTTTGGTATAAGGAGAAGCTTGTTAGCGCCAACTTTGCTTTCCATACTTTTAGAATGCCTAACCCAAACGGGCGAAAAATCCGCAGTTTCGGCTCATCCTTGCCACTGCTATCAAAAATGAGCCAAGATTGAACCTCAAAATTACTCCTGTAAAGTATATGTAGGAGAAGCGTCTCATTTTCATAAATCGGCTGGTACAGAATTCCGAAAAGCTAAAACTTGGATTAGTAGTTATTTAGGAATGTCTACACAAGCGAGAAGCACCCTATGGCGGTTACTCTCAAAGCATCGAAACAAGGTTTAGAAATTGTTGATAAAGCAAGACGAAAGAAAGGATGGAACGCAACAGCTCCTGCTTGGTATGATGCTGCCAATACTTCAGTTGCAACCCTAAAGCGGTTTAGGCGAAGGATACCAATTGATAGAGATGTATTTGTTGCTATTTGTAAAGCTGTCGGGATAAATAACTGGGAAGTCATTGTCGATGATACTCCAATGCTCCAAGCAGATTCTCGACCAGACTTTTTTTCCTATGATGATGCTTGGGTAGGTCGAGAGCAGCTAGTTAACGAACTAAGTACAAAGCTTCGTGGTTCGTGTCGTCTTTTGCTAATCCTGGGACTGACGGGCATTGGTAAAACTGCCTTGGCAGAAAAATTGGCAGTAGAAATGCAAGACTGGTTCGGGGAGAACTGGAAGAATAGGTTCAAGCGAGCTAATTTTGACTACCAGGAAAAAAGCACAGAATTTGCCAGTGTCGCTAAGCAATGGCTAGAGGAATGGGGAGAGCGAATTTTACCAGAGGAACATAAGCCAGAACTATTGTTGCAAAGGTTGGTGGCATACCTGCGGCAACATCAGGTGTTAGTGCTAATTGATTCTCTAGAAAGACTGCTGACAGAAAATAAGGAAGAAGGCTGGGGTGATTTTGCTGATGAGTGGTGGGAAAAGTTCTTTCTCAGCTTATTGTCAGTAGAATCGTGTCAAAGCCGATTAATCATCACGTCCCAGGATCGCCCAGTCAAGTTGGTAAACGACCGTTGGAGAAATTTCTGGCATCAAGTAGTTTTATATGGATTAACTGAATCCGAGCAGGCGGCATTGTTTAAGACAACGGGATTAGATGTCAGCGATGATTCACTAAATCAACCTCTGCTGATACGAATTGGTAGAGCCTATAAAGGTCATCCTCTAGTTTTGCGGGTAATTATCGGGGAAATTTGGAGTGAGCCTTTTAATGGGGATGTGCAGGCATATTGGAATGATGAACGTGAAAATACACGTCAAAAGATAGAAGATGTGGAAAAAGCTTTAGCAGAAGCAGAGCAAGGAAAAACTTTGGGAGATAAAGATGAATGGGAGCTACATAAACTTACCCGTCAAGTTCGAGAAAAAGTTAATAAACAACGTTTGCAAATAGCATTTCAAAGATTGGCAAGAGATGTCAAGGACGCTTATATCTTACTGTGCGCTGCTTCAGTTTATCGCGCTCCTGAAAAGGAAGAGTTTTGGCTGAAGCATTTAGTTTACTGGCTAAAACGTTTAGAAAAACAAGATTGTGCTAAAAACAGACAAGATAGAGCTTTAGAGGAACTGGGTAACCGTTTCTTGGTTGAAGAATCATTGAATCATAATAAGAAGCGTGTTCTTGGGCAGCACAATTTAATTCGTAGTTTGGCAATAGAACACCGTAATCTATTGCTAAAAAGTTTAAAAACTGATACTTAGTCGTATGGCTAATAATTTTAAAGAAGCAGGAATTTTACTTTTTGCTAGTTGGAATATCAATTTAGAAGAAGTTCCAATTGAGCAACTTGACCATTACATAGCAGTAGAAAACTTCCTCACAGAAAAAGATGAGCCACTGCAAGATGCTCCCCCAATTAAACAAGTGCGTGGCTACCTAGAAGCGTTTCATCACCTCTGCGAGGTAGAAG
The DNA here is from genome assembly GCF_000346485.2 of Scytonema hofmannii PCC 7110. Lineage (NCBI taxonomy): Bacteria > Bacillati > Cyanobacteriota > Cyanophyceae > Nostocales > Scytonemataceae > Scytonema > Scytonema hofmannii. The sequence continues at coordinate 421 of NZ_KQ976366.1, read as the reverse complement.
ATTGGGAAAGAGGCAGTAAAGTCCTTTTTACTCGTCTTGATACTCCAAGCAAGGAAGAATTACACTGTCAACTACAAACTTGGGGCTATGATAGCGAACTGATTGGTTTGTACAATAAAATGTTGGGCAAATTAAGTCTCAATCAGGAAGTCGTTTTTTCAATAAGTCTAGGTAGGTCTTACTCGGCTTTAGCACTGTATCGCCAAGCAATTAAGTATTATCAACAAGGTTTAGCCATTGCACAAAAAATAGGCGATCGCAATAGGGAAGGGATAGCAATAGGCAATCTGGGGGTTGTTTACAGGTTGCTGGGAGACTATCACCAAGCGATTGACTATCAGCAGCAGCGCTTAATTCTTTCAAGAGCCAATGCCGATCGTGTTGGCGAAGCAAGTGTAATGGGGAATCTGGGCAATATCTA
>NZ_KQ976365.1 GCF_000346485.2 Scytonema hofmannii PCC 7110 | reverse complement strand
TGGCCGAATGGAAGATCACCCAGGGCGGTTCGATGGTGCGGGCATTGATCCCGCCCGCTGGCGTCCACGCTCTGCGCAGCCCGCAGAACTTCGCCAAGATCGAGGCCCGCGCCGCCCACAGCCTGACCGGCCACGGTCGCCAGCTTTATGTGCTGCTGGCCGACAAGAAGCGCCTGGGGCGGCCGTTCTGGACCTTCACCGTGGATGAGCTACGATCGCTCATGGGGGTAGCCGACAAGAAGTCTTACGAGGTTTGGGGACAGTTCCGGCGTTGGGTTCTCGACCCTGCCCTAGTGGCGGTGAACGACTACGGCACGGTCGAGGTCAGCATGACCTTGGAAAAGCGGGGCCGATCAGTCCATGCTGTCACCTTCCGCTGGCGCTGGAAGGATCCTCATGATGCCGCCGAGACAGTGGCCGAGAACCAGCGCCACCGGAACGCCCGGCGCCGCCAGCAGGACACGGACGACGCCCCGCCCCTGATTGCCGACGAACCCCAGGCGGAACCAGCCTTGGCCTGGTGGCATGGCCTGACCCCGGCCAAGCGGGAGGAATGGGCGGATCGTGTCGGCCGCACCTTCACGGCCGGGGGGTACACCATACCCCGGCGCGACACCGATCTTGCCCGCGCCGCCTTTTCCGTTCATGAGGAAGCGGTTCCAATTAGAACCCCTAAATGACGCAGTGCGCAACCATGCCGGAACTCTCTCTTTCACAGGCTGCTAAGCTGACGGGCAAGAGCAAATCTACCATCAATCGGGCTATCAAAACAGGGAAGCTTAGTGCGACTCGGCACAGTGATGGCAGCTATTCAATTGATCCAGCAGAACTGTCGCGGGCGTTCGGTTTGGAACCTGATGATAGTGCGAAGCGAAGCGATGCGGAACGGGACGGAACCCGCCTAATCGAACGTATCGAAGCCTTAGAAGCCATGCTTAACCGTGAACGGGAGATCTCAGCTGATTTGAAAGAAGACCGAGACCGCTGGCGACAGCAGGCAACTGCCTTGCTCACCGATCAGCGCTCTTCCACAACTACTGGCTTTAAGTGGTGGCCGTGGCGCCGAAAAAGCCTCTAATGCTATCAATCTAAAGTAGCTTCAAAAGCCCAAAGCAAGGTCAGAGAGCCTTCAACATCTTGTGCAAAGCGCATGCTCACAAGCAAGAATGAGTAGCGATTTTGAAGAATCTTGTCAGTGTGTTGCGTAACCTTCTCAAGCAACGGGCGTTCGACTAGGAAACCAGTAACACTTTTGAAAGACCATTGATCTAGAAAGGCAGTTGACATAAATGCCAACTCCGCAGAGCCTCGAAGAACGAGGTCTACTGGTGAAGATAGAGGTTGAACTCGATCCTGACGAACAACCACAGCGTCTCATGTATGCGCATGCACGTGTAATTACGTGGCTGGAGGAGGTTCTGCCAGAACTAGAAAGCGACAACTATGTACCAGGAGCTCTTAAGCCAGAAGATCAAGCGGATGCATTATTCTATCAATTTATCTCTGGAACCGCTCCGATGCAAATGGCTCCAAACTGCCTCCGCCCGGAGGAGGATGGCGTTTGGGAACTTCGTACCCATGATTTGCGCTTCTTTGGGTGGTTTTGGCGAAAGGGTGTGTTCATCATAGCGGCGGCTGAACAAGCAAAAAGGTGTAAAGACTTAAATCTTTATGCCGGTTATCGAAATCAATCCAAGTATGATAGAGAAAATCTTGACTTGGATTCCCCTAAGTTTACCAATGGCGGCTTATCAGATGTCTTATAAAAGAATCTTCTCAAGAAAAGACCGAATTGCATCGCGTTTTCTTGCGCAGGTTCATGCTGAAATCGCTAATGCAGCTGTTTCAGCAAAGGCCGAAAATGGGCTAACCCAAAAGAAAGTAGCTGAAGAACTCGGCGTTGATAAGTCTGTAGTTTCAAGAATCCTAAAAGGATTGGGAAATCCCACAATTAGGACTATTGGTGAACTAACAGCAGTTCTTGGCTATCGTCCTGAACTAGTCCTTCACAAGGTAGGCGCAGCTGCTGGTAACAATGCTCTTAAAGTACATTCCTACAACAATAAGGTGGTTGTTGCCTATCCATCAACAGCCACAAGTCGCACCCGCTCACAAGATTCTAGTAAAGTTTTTGAAACTAAAGAGATTCAGCGAGCTGATCAATGAGCATTAATGGGTTCGCAATATTTTGCGACGACATACGCTTTGAGGCCAATGGAAAAGCTATGCTTATTGGCGTTTATTCTGAAGATTTAGTTCCAGGGGTTCTACCTCAAGTAACGCCAATGTCTTTTTGGGTTAAACTAAGCGGTATTCCTGATAGCAAATTAAACCTTAAACTTAGTGTAGGATCTAATGGCAAAATACAACATACTGCTGATATAGATTTGAGCATTCAGGACATGGAAAGGCCAGTAAATCTTTACTTTGCAGGCCTTCCCGTGAGCATTGAAGAAAGTGGAAATGTTTTCATTGAAATATCTGGCTTTAAAGATAATTTTGTTTTTAGGGATGAACTGAAGGTTATGCCGGTTCCAAGTTAGGAACTGTGCTGCTACGATGCAGATGTAATTACAGAAATATTAATTACCTATTCTGATACTGCTTCCTCTTTGTTACTCTTCATGACCTTGATGATCTGATTGACATGCGTCCGTTGCTGCTGGGCGCGGCGCACTATTAGGCTGCGGACCTGGTCGTTGTGCTGCGCGATCTCGTGCAGCTGATCGGCCAACTGGTCCAGGTGCAGACGCGGGATCTTCTGGCCACGCAGGACTGCCGTGTTCATGGCCCGCACCGCCTGGTTCACGTTCTGCCCGATCGCGGACACCTCCTTGGTCAGGTCTGCGATCTCGCCGGCCTCGGGCGGTTCGATGTGATACACGCCCGCCGCATAGAGCAGCACCCGCCGCGCTGTGTTGGCCCGGCTCAAGTCCAGATCCTTCGCCAAGGCGTCTAGCCGTTCCATGTCCTCGGCGCTGACCCGCACCGTCAGCACCTTGCTGCGGGATTGCGGCAGGCGCTCCTCCCAGCGGTTTTTCAAGTTGTAGATCGTCCGGCGGCTGACCCCGTACTTCTTCGCCAGGTCCGTAACCGGCACCTTCGCGTCCAATTCACCTCGCAGCGCCTGCTTCTGGTCGTTGGTCAGGCGGCTGAACTTGCGTCTCGGCATGTGTGAAGTATCCACAATCAAGGCTGTGAAGTATTCAAGTCATATTTCCTGCCATTTACACAACCCCTAAAACTGCCCTTCACAAATCGGGATCATTCTAGGCCGTTCTTCGAGCCTGAATCTGAGGTTCAAAAGACCGCAGGACAAAACCAGAGGGCAGCATCGTCGCTTTGCGAATAACAGGTGGCAATAGGCTAACGATGCTCTCTCAGAGCTGCGGAGAGGCCTTCTGGAGGCTTGCTTCGAGTTCTCAGGTAGAGCTTCCCACTTCCAAGGCCTTTCTGGCCTCTGAAGGGCCTCCCGGAGCCTCTGAGCGCCTTCTCGGTTTTCCTGGCAGATCTTTCAGCCATCAGGCCGGACGTGGCGGGATTGGGGAC
>NZ_KQ976364.1 GCF_000346485.2 Scytonema hofmannii PCC 7110 | reverse complement strand
GGGTTCATTGGGGTCAAAATCGGCATCGGTGCCATGAGCGTGGTAAAACCATTCAAAATAACAAAGTAATTGCGCTTTTGGAAAAATATCTTTGATTAACAGAGTCGGACCCCAACCAGAATGACCGTAGACAATATCTGGAACAAACCCGCGAGAAGAGAGTTGTTCCGCCATGCGATAAACAGCCTGACCCTGAAGCACAGCATTTTCTAACGGTCTGACGTAGTGATGGGTTTCTGGTCGCGCCTCTCGTTTTGAAGTATAGATGACCTTATGAACACCAAGGATACTACCCTCACGACGGGTGGTGCCAAAAACCACTTGGTGTCGTTTGTCTTGAGCTAAAGCCGCAGCCACATGACGAAACTGGGCTGGGAAATTGGGATGCAGAAATAAAATTCGCATGATTGGTTAAGTGATTGATAACCATCTGTTTCCCATTAGACATCTCCAGAAATTAATTATGCATGACATGAAAGTCTTGGTAGGGGAGCAATGCCTTGCGCCCTTACATCTTTTCCGGAGATGTCTATTAGAGAGACAAATGGAGATACCATAGCGGTTTGCAATTCAATGAAGTACATTCGGGCGGACGAGGACGCTCCGCAGTCGCCTCAGCGGGGAAAACCCCCGCATGGCGCTACTATCCACCCCAAACGATCTGGAGCGATTCTGAGTTTGTACTTCACTCAGTCGCAATCTGTTATAAAATGAAAACAACAATTGTGTTTTGGGTAACTTAAGAGGCGTTTAAACTTGGTACCGTCCAAGTTTGACCACTTAGTTGCCCCATTCTTATGCTAGAAAATCTGCCTCTGTAATTAGGCTGGAGTTGACGTTCAGTACGGTCGCTATAAGTTCCGTAGTTTCAGTGATTCTGATCTGAGTGTTACTACCGGAAGAACTAATTGTCAGCGCCTCAAAGGGTAGATCGTACTCAAAGAAGTCTATACCGTTCTGGAAGCCTTGGATGATGTCGCCTACAGGAGTAGGTACTGGTGGCTCACCAGGATCTGGGACTTCAAACACAAATCCCGTGTCTGTCAATACAAAGACATCACTGCCATCTGCACCAATGAGGGTGTCAGCTACAGTTTGCTCTTCAAGGTCTTCTCCACCGAAAAGCGTGTCATTGCCAAGTCCGCCTAAGACTCTATCAGCACCTTCTCCGCCATCAAGATAATCATCTCCACCTTGGCCATTGAGGATGTCATTGCCGAGACCACCCAAAATGCTGTCATTACCACCTCCACCTAAGAGAGAATCATTGTCGTCTCCACCATCAATGAAGTCAGCTTCTACTCCGCCAGTGATAGTTTCGAGACCAGCTCCACCCAAGAGAGTGCTAGCGCCTGCTCCACCGTCAAGGATGTCATTACCATCCCCACCATCAAGAGTATCAAGACCGTCCCCACCCTGAAGAATATCATTACCGGCAAAGCCATAGAGAACATCATCACCAGCACCCCCGACTAAGGAGTCGTTACCACCTCCACTTAAGGTGTCAGCATCTCCTTCAAGAGTGTCATTGCCATCGCCACCGACTAAAGTATCAGCGCCAGCTGTACCCAAGGTGTCATCACCTGAAAGGAAGTCGTTACCAGCTCCACCATCAAGAAAGTCATCGCCAGAAGAGCCTTCAAGGCTGTCACCTTCAATAATGCTGTTGCTACCAATCAGAGTATCTGAGCCAGCTTCACCGTTGAGATAGCTCTTCCCTTCAGTGTTATTAACAAAAGTCAGGAAGTCATTGCCATTCCCACCTAACAGAGTATCCTCGAAGCCACCTACGAGGGAGTCGTTGCCATCCCCACCGTTGAGGAAATCCTTACCCTCTCCGCCATCAAGGGTGTCAGCGCCAGCACCACCTTCAAGAGTGTCATCGCCAGCATCTCCAAAGAGTCTATCTGCACCATTTCCGCCATCAAGGGTATCAGAGCCATTTCCACCAACGAGGCGATCGGCACCGTTTAAGCCTGATAGGATGTCATCACCATCAAAGCCCTGTATTGTGTCGTTGTTATTTGTGCCTAAGAGAGTATCAGATTCCGGTGTTCCATTAATTCTTGCCATAATCTCGTCCTTGTTTTCAAAAGAGTCTTTTGCTAGCTAACTTGAAAGTGCGTGATACACAATACAAAGCCCTGCTAGTTAACTGTGGTCTTAGCTCTCACTACTTTACCCTCTCTCCCAAGTTTGGGAGAGAGGGTAAAGAGGTTATAAGACCATGTAGCGGTAAAACAGCGAAAATACGCCACACAATTACGCGATTTAGCATTGGTAAATTACACCTTTAGATAACGTCTTTACAAGATCTAGATAAGCACAATGACAAACCTAGTTTCTGTATGATTATTGCGAACTTCAAGATGGGATTTGTGTTGTCTTTATAAAGACACAACCGCAAATCATTAGACATCTCAAGATATTAAACATTAATCCAGACAGTGCAAAGTCTGAGATTAGTTTTCCGAGATATCTATTATATAAACACAGATTTTTTTGGTCATTGAGTTGTCATACTTACAAAAAAATTGGCACTTAGAGAAGCTTTTTTAGAGAGAGGCTAAAGGGTAACGCAATAGGGATTGCTTTTACTTATCGCTAAAAATTAACAAGAACAATTCCTACCAACAAAACAATGCTAGCTTTCCTGATTCAGTCATTTGCACTCAGTGCAACATATATAATCAGTAAGCATTAGATTATTCTTGGTGCTTCTTTAAATTTTTAATTTTTATAGTAATTCTCAAGAAAACGTGAAAAGTTAATAGCAAATTTGCAAAAACAATTTGCTACTATACAAACACAGATCACCTACGTGGATTTCATAAAATAACCTGTAAAGGAACATTTTATTCGGACAACAGTGATTATTAATCTCAAAATACGTATAAAATTTTACTGTTATCCAGGACGAAGGATTGCGTGTTTCTTCACAATTCAACTAAAATTGCTGCATTACATATAATCTATACCACAACAAATCTAAGCTCGTCAATCAGCTTTGACAAACTTAGTAGGGTGCAGCTTTTTGTAGTGATTCGGTTTGATATAAATGGTGAAAATATGGTGGCTAGATCTTAAATTTTATTTGTCATTCAAAAATAATATATTGCTTGAAAAAGTTCAAATCAGCCTCTAATGCTCTTTTAAGAAAACCTTGCACATTAGATGGAAGAACAGGTATAGGTTGTTTGCATACAATCACCAAGATGGGCTTGCGGCGTTTTTATAACTTATGTATTGTCAAAAAAATGATTATGTGCATTACCTAAAATTTTCGGTTTGAACTGTTTTTCAGATGCATAACTTCGTCTCAATTAGACTTTCGGGTTAAGAGTAAAGATAAAATATGAGAAAATGGTGAAAATCTTGTAAATTTTTGAACAAAATTCTGTAAAGGTGGTTTTTAGTTAATGCACATAATTTTCTCTTTGTACAGGAGAAGGTTTTTGAGTTCGCGATCGCTTACGGAGTACCTTAAGCAGCTGCTTGCGCTAAACTGTTAAGAGACGCGATCGCGTGAAATAAGACTTGTCGTCTTCGCCTTATCAGCCCAAGTCAGTACTTTGTTGCTCTCTTCTTGCTGCTGTATCCATTGCAGGTGCTGCGGTAACAATTGCGACAAG
>NZ_KQ976363.1 GCF_000346485.2 Scytonema hofmannii PCC 7110 | reverse complement strand
GAATCTGCTTTTTTCCAATCCAATCCCCATCCTTGTAAGGAACCGAGTTTGTTATAAGTCAGGGATCTAGGGATGCCACACAAATGCATAATTCGGTCTACTTGTAATTCGTCAGAGCAAAAAACGACAGGAACGACCTGAGTATAAGTGTATTCAGTTTGTCGTTGTTTTTTGCTCAAAGCCATTTGACATTTCCCTTTGATGACTGCTATGTGTTACTATATTAACATATACAATTAACGTCAATGCCTTTCCAGAAAAATAACAAACAAGGTTTTGTGTCAAATGCCCCACTTGACCGCTCTGCATTGCAAATTAACCTCAAGCCGGGACTCAGAGAAAGAATCATGGCAATTCCCGATTGGAGGATTAAGCTACGAGAAGAATTAGAAATCTGGTTATCCAAATGGGAAAGCCAAGATTAACCAGATTTGCAGAGATTTAAGGCTTACTGTTCAACCGCAAGGAAATTGTTTAATCTTAAGTTAATCTAGGTGCTTTTGGGGTAAAAAGGGTTAGATGGCACATACTCCTGTACGTTTATTAATAGCTGCTAGTGGAACTGGCGGACACTTGTTTCCCGCAATTGCCCTTGCCGAACACTTGAGCGATTATCAAATAGAATGGCTTGGTGTTCCGAATCGGTTAGAAACACAGTTAGTTCCCAAACAGTATCCCTTGAATACTATTTCAGTAGAAGGATTTCAGCAAGGTTTTGGGCTTGCCTCACTCAAGGTATTAGGCAAACTTATCGGTTCGGTTTTACAAGTTAGGAAAATCTTAAAACAGGGGAACTTTCAGGGAGTTTTGACGACAGGCGGTTACATTGCCGGACCGGCTGCGATCGCTGCACGTTCTTTAGGTTTGCCTGTTATTTTTCATGAGTCCAACGCCTTACCTGGTAAAGTGACTCGCTTTTTTGGACCTTGGTGTAATGCGGTAGCAGTGGGGTTTGAAGTGGCGAGTCAGTACTTATCTCGCGCTAAAACTGTTTATACGGGAACTCCCGTGCGCTCCGAATTTTTAGATAAAACAACTGCTGCGTCGCTGGATTTATCGATTCCAGAAGGAGTCCCTTTAATTGTTGTTTTTGGTGGTAGCCAGGGTGCTGTCGCTATTAATAAACTGGTGCGCCAGTCAGCCAATGCTTGGTTTGATGCAGGTGCTTGGATTGTCCATTTAACTGGTGACAAAGATCCAGAAGCAGAAAGTTTAAAGCATCCGCAGTATATTTGTTTACCATTTTATAATAATATGGCTGCGTTGTTGCGAAGGGCAAGCTTAGCAATCACTCGCTCTGGTGCTGGAAGTCTGACAGAAATGGCAGTTTGCGGTACACCTGCGATTTTGATTCCTTATCCTTTTGCAGCAGAAGACCATCAAACGTATAATGCGGAAGTTTTTACCTCAGTTGGTGCAGCAATTATGTTTAAACAGTCAGATTTAACGGCTGAGGGTTTGCGTTCCAAAGTTTTAGATCTGTTGCAGAATCCAGAAGAATTACAAAAGATGGGGGAAGCCGCAAAAGCGATCGCTGTTCCCGATAGTGCGGACAGGTTGGCTCAGTTAGTTCGTGATGTTGTGGAAAAGAAGTGAAAACAAGCTATTAGGTGGAGTTTATGACTACACTTATGTCTTGAAATATTTTCATCCTCCGTCAATATCTTGTAAAAAATTGCCCAAATAAATCCCGCTCTCGTAAAGAAAAGCGGGGTATAAATCGTTTAATTATCCGAAATACCAACCTTACTTTGATTTGTAAAAATTTGAGTGAACAGTACTTATGCACCCAAGCTTAAGCTAAGCTTAATTTTCTTGCAAGATCCTCAGTCACATATTTCTCAAGATCAAAAACTGTCTTACTCGCAGTATCCAATACAAAACCAGTAGAACCGAAACTAACGCCGAAAACATCTAAGGGAAGACCAGCGATTCCACCCTTTGTTGTATCAATCTCAGCATTTGTCAACTCTTGGATAGAACCAGTATCAACAGTATGCAATTGAGAAATTGTAATCTTAGCCATGTTAAATGTACTCCAAGTTTTGATGATGTATCTGGGATTTCATTTTTGTTTGCTCCCATTGCTCTAAACTGTTAATGACTTTCTGATTCCGGAGCTTTCAACATTACATAATAGAAAAAAGTTCTGTAGTTATCCCCTAGAGAATAAGACATAAGTAGGTGGGCGGGAAAAACCTAACTATGTTAACATAAGTGATTACGAGAATAAATCCACTTAAGTAACAAATGATATGGGTGCTCGTTGAAGGATATTCCTAACGCGTGAGCAAGACCGAACCCTGTTACCTAAGAACTGCGGATGTACCACAGAAAGTCAAAGACCGAGCAGAGGTAATCAGATTAAACGCATGGTTAGTACGCCCTTGAAAATAGCTGCTCACTTTGCTATCTAAGACTGAGAAGGGAGTAGTATTATAAAATTGAAAGCCTTGGTCTTAAGTTAGATTGTTACGATGTCTCAGAAAAACTCTATCAATCCTTGGAAATACAAACCTTGGTGGTGTCAACCATGGTCTATTCTTCTGACAGGTGTGACTGTAATTGGTGGGATTTGGGTATTATTTAGAACTATCTGGTTCACTCTTCTTGTCAGTATACCCATCATTGTATGGATGGGATTTTTTTTGCTGATTTGGCCTCAATTAATGATTCGTAGCGGGATTTTGGAGTCACACCAAGAATAGCTGCGATCAGAATCTTGAACTATTGCCATGATTGATAAGTTGAGATTGAGAGGTTGTTCGCGGCGGTGAAGCGGAACGTTATGCGGCTAAATTGCTGTCACTACAGATCATCTTCGAGATAATTAGGTAATTCAAAACAGCGGGCATAGTTAAAGATTAAAGCTGTTTCGATGCGGGTCACTTCTGGTCTATTTGTAAACGTATCAAGAGCTAGATCTCTGAGATGTTGCGTGTCTCGAACAGCAACGTGCACTAGAAAATCGTATCGTCCAGCAATCAGATAAATTGCAATCACCTCTGGAATCTGCAAAACTTCAGCCTGAAAAGTTTCAACTACCTCTCGTCGGTGTTTGGTTAATTCAATAAAATAGATCGCTTGCAACCCAATACCTAATGCTTGAGTTTCCACATCTGCATGGATCCCCTTGATAACCCCATCTTGAGAGAGCCGTCGCATTCGCTCAAGACAAGTAGATGGAGCTAACTCCACCTGTGTTGCTAGTTCTTTGTTGGAAAGCCGTCCATTATTCTGTAACAACTGCAATAATTTGCGATCAATTCGGTCTAAGTTGCTCATATCTCTAAAGTTCCAAATATAATTCGGTTTTGTGAGTTTTAGAAAAAATAATGTTATCTAAATAATAGACTTTTAAAAAGTATAGAGGATTTTGAGAGGGATAAAACGATGCTACTTCGACAAGATAGGTTATCCATTCTTGGTAATGTTGAGTTGAGCAGCTTTCAAGATTCTGGATTCCTCGTGATTGAAAACTTGTTGGAATCCACTATGGTAAAAGCACTCCGCGATCGCTTCGAGCCATTGTTTCGTGGAGAATTTGAAACAGGAGTTTATCCAGATGAATGGTATTGGCGAGAGGGAATGAGCTTACCAGATATTACTCGACACATGGCGAACGCTTGGAAAAGCGACCTCACAATCGCAAAATTAGTACTTTCAGCAGATATTGCTCGTGCAGCCGCTTTACTCATGAGTTGGAACGGAGCTAGGTTGGGACAAGACACGATTTGGATGAAGCCTCCACAAACAAAAGCGATAGCAATGCATCAAGATAGCTCCTACATGGATTTTCTTGTTCCTTCAGAAACAATTACCTGTTGGATTACGTTGGATGACACTCAGGCAAACGCAGGCACAATTGAATATGTTCCAGGCTCACATAATTGGAAACTAACTGCAAGACCACTAGACTTTCATACGCCAAAGGGTGGTTACCAAGCCAAGATGCTTGCTGCAGCTGCTTTGGCAGGTATTGAAAATCCTCAAATAATTCCTATCGAAGTGCCAGCAGGTAGTTGTGTATTTCATCATGGTCATATTTGGCACGGCTCTGGTGCCAACACAACAGAACATATCATCCGCCGCAGTATTGGTATTCATCTTCTACGATCTGATGTCCGTTTCCATACTTCTGGTGGAGGTTATATATATGGTCGCTATCAACGAGTAGGAGACACTTCGCTAGATGAGAGTTTTTTTCCAGTACTGTGGGTACGAAATGGCTATCGCACACCGTACCTTGACCATTATTGTCGCTTGGGGTTATAAACTGTAAATTGAAACCGATACACCTTTACCCAAAGCTTGACTTTTTAGGGATATTGAGGTATTATTTTCAGGCGCTTGATTAGTGCGGGATGCAAAAGCTTACTTGGCGTGAGAACCTTGAAACACTTAGCACAAACTAATTGTTAAAAACTG
>NZ_KQ976362.1 GCF_000346485.2 Scytonema hofmannii PCC 7110 | reverse complement strand
TGTTACTTGACCCATAAATCTGCACAGACTGTAAGGATAAATTTGCACACTGCTGTTACTTAAAGCAAAAAGTGGCAGTTTTTAAAGCATAAAGTGGCAGTAGCGGAAAACCCCTGTTGATACAGGGTAAAATGATATTGACTATTCAAGATTGCGTCTTACCTGTTTTAAAACCTCAATGACTTCAGAGTGCCACAATGAAGAGGGATTCTGCATAAATTTTCGCAGATTTTTAGCAGTGGGAGTAATGCCTTGTGCATGAAGCACTGGAGCTAGTTGCCTGACTTCTCGACAACCCTGCTGAATTGATAGTTTATGAAGAAATTTTCGGTAATCTTTGTAGCGCAAAGAAATAGCATGGCACAAAGTAGGGCAATAGTGGTAAAAAGTTGCCAGACCAATCCCAGTCCTAAGAGCTATTTTTCTCAGAGAAGGTGGTGGAGACTCCGAGCCAAAAAGAGACAATTCGAGTAAATCGCGGATCTGTGAGTGCCTTAACTGTTGCTGATATTCAGTATATCTAGCAGCAATAGATGCTGATAAAGATTTTGAAATGGCGGTTAAACTACTATAAGTTTTGAATCCTAAACGAACAGCTAACTGAGTTAAAGAAGGAGGTGGTTCCTCTTCTAAAGCTAGTTGCATCGCTTGAATAACTTGTTCGGGCTTGGGAGTATTTTTAGAAGTAACTAGAGCAGGTTGTGTTAATTTTATCGGCTCATTAGCTTCTAAAGAAGCTAGTTTATTAGGAGAAATCGGTACTAGTTTAAGCTGGAGAAAATTGACAAGAGTTGTTTCCAATATGTAACAAATTTTTAGGAGTTTATCCAAATTGGGGATGGCTACACCTGAATACCAATGTAGGATTTCATATCTCGATAGTCCCAACCAACGACCAAAAGCGGAAACATTGCCCTGAGTATATTGATGTACATAAGCCTTGAGCATTGTTTTAATAGTCTCTCTCAAAGGTGGATGGGAAAACTCAGGAGCTAATTGAATTAATTCTCCTAAAGTCTGAACTTTCCAAATTTCTTGTTGGGAGTTGGTTGTCTCCTCAAACAAGTGCTTGTGTTGGTCGTTCATTTCCGGCTTAATTCCTAACCAGCGACCACACTTTAAGCAAAATCCAGGTCGGGAATTGTGCCATAGAGGTAAAAATTCTTGTTCACAGTGGGGACATTTAGATTTTAAAAATTGAAGATGATTTGGACAAATTTTGACAGCTTTCAAAGCCCACAGTAGAGGTGAATAAATGACCTGTTTATTGTTCAACCACTCTTGATAGCAATAAGGACACCAAGCATGAAAATCTTTGAGCAACCCCAAAACAGGAAAGACTTGTGCCCAAGGTAGCATTGTCAAAAACTGTAAGTCAGTGCGTTTTGTAAGTGCTTCGAGAGCTTTAACAAGTTGTTTGGCTCCACTTTGAGTTCCGTTTAAAGCTTTTACAGAAGCTTGCCCATACAAAGCTACTGTGCTTGAGGAATTCAAGGAATTGGTAGCATTGTCATGTCTGACTAGTGGTCTTACCTCTCTAGCTAATAAAGTTCCACTTGGTACACTGTGAGCTTCGGCTAGACGAGCAACATAACTAGTCAGACTCTCAACATAACTTGTGCCTATACCAATTGGTTCTAGATGAAACAAACGGCTAGGGCTGGGGATAAATTGTGTTTCTTGAATCCATAATTCATCGTTAAGTGCTGTGTTAAATATCATCTGGATTCACCCCTACAGTATCTCGTTTGGGTTTTCTTTGTCCAACACGACCTTTTTTAGATACACGATTTCCGACTCGCATTTTTGTGCCGTATTCTGTTAAATATTGCTGCTCAACAAAACTTGTTTCTTCTCGGAAGCGTCTAAATCCCTGTTCTGCTTCTTCCTTAATTTTGTTGATACGGGATGCAGAAAAAGCACCTACTTTAAGATGTTTAGTATTGAGAGTACGAGCTTCTTCTGCTAAAGCGACCCTCAGAGAGCGAGTCAACCAATTCTTCAAGAGTCCCACACAGCCAACTGAGCCAGAAAAAAGATACTCGTAGTGTTGTTCTAATTTTGGTTCTTGTGCAAGGGGAATATGGTGTTGAAAAGTTCTAATAACTCTGAGAAATTCAGTCATATCTTCTGGGTTATCAGCTTGATAAGGTGAGAGGTGGATATCCTCGCTACGTCGTCCTACCTGTCCATTCAGAGTAGGACAGTTAAGCAGTTCATAAGTGCCAAATAGGATATGCACTGTACCAGTAAGATTAGCAATGGACTTAATCCAGTTCATTTGCTGTAACATTTGGTGTCCACCAGCCATCATCAATAAATGCTGCGCCTCGTCTACAGTAAAAGCTTTGAGCTGACGGTGACGAAATACTTTTTCCATTGCTCGGCGTAATGCAAATGCATCTTGGCGATAAGCCCGATTTAGCAAGCCCAAATCATTTCCCTCATCTCCAGTAAATCCATAATCAACTTTGTATTCAATCAAAACTTCATTGAGAGCTTCTAGGACACGAGTGTAATAATCCTTATAACTAAACTTCCCACCAGATGCAGGAATAGCTTCAATACCTGCAACAGCAATTTGACCGGGGTTTTGGCGTAATGAAGGGAGGAATTCCGAGAGGAGCATCTTTTCAAGACGTAAGCGTAACGTTGTTTTTCCTACGCCAGTCACACCAAAAACTAAAAAGACTAATGTGTCGGCTGGCTCTAGAATATTAATTAATAAAACATCCAAAGCTTCTTTGAGTCGTTTATGGGGAATAGTAATATTTTTGAAGTAATTAGTCTTGGTTTCGTTCGACTGTAAGAGGAGTTCATCTGGAAAAGAGCGTGTCTGTGTTCTCACCATAATTCCGACCTACTGTAAGCTTCTATTTCGTTGAAATCTATTGATGGGGTTGCTGATACTTTTACGGGTTGATTATCTTCGGATAGCTCTCCATTATTTTTCTCTAAACTCTTCCGAAAATTCTGAGGATTTTCTTGAGTTAACTTCCCCTCAATCAAAGCGCAGACATCTTGATGTGCTAAATCATGCAAGCGTTGTATTAACAAAGCTTCTTGGGCTTCAATTCCTTCTAAATAAGTAGCTTTTTCTTTGGCAGAGAGCGTAACCCTTTGAGCGTGTTTTTGTCTTTTTCGACGTAATTGGGTACTAGCTATGTTTACTTCTCGCTCCGAACGATTTTGAAAAGATTTGTAATATTCAGAGATACAGCGCACCCAATGACCTTTAACGTAAGCATAAGCAGTTCCTACGTCAAAAGGGTCGTAGCGAATCGGTACATTAGTTCCTTCAATTTCTGGTCTTAGGAACGAATCATCAGTTGACCAATAATAGAGATAATTAATTTTCACACCTCTGCTTGGTTGAACTTTTGCTGTTCCCTTAGATGTAGATGGCAAAGTAAAAAATATAACCGCAGTTGTAGGCAATTTGAGCGGCTTTAAACTTAGCTTTCCATCTATAAATAGTACGTGATGCAACAGTTTTGTTATCCCTTGGACAGCCATTGAGTAATGGTTCAATCACTTGATATTTTTGGTTGGCTTGTGCTAATTCTTCAGGACTAGCTCTGAGAAATATCTCCATTCCTTTGGGCGTGATTCTTAATTGATTGTGAGATGAAGACACGCTTGTAATCTTGCCAAAATCCCAGACATCTACAGCCACATCCTTGGGCTGAGACTTCACCATTTGACTATAAGCTACTGCAGTTTCTTTGTTCTGAAAAAGATGTACTCTTTCTGGTTCTGCTAAGGGAGCCGCGCTCAAGTTCAGGTAAATTTTTTGAGTGGCTATCAAAGCATTTATGTCGTCAGCATTAGCCTGTTTATCATCCAGAAGTTGCCAATAAGTTATGCCAGGATTTAAACTGACTACTGCTACTAAATTCTCGGCTATTTCTGGTGAAATTTCGTAACTGCTATCGTTATAAGCTTTGAGAAATAGTCGATTTCTGTATCTAATCCAATCAATTTCTGTGTCTAAACGGATTCGGTAGTATAAACCTAATTTTTCTGCATAGGCAACTGCTGGTAGATTACGCCATTGCCCATCTTCTGTACGAATATAGCGCTGTGGTTGTTTAGCGGCTAATTTCTCTAATCTTGTTTCTGGTTTCCACTCTTCAAAACCGGCGCTCTTGTTCCGAATCACAAAAAAGTCCGGTATATGCGAAGCTTTCACTATTTGCCCATTGTTTGATAAAAATTCTAGAGTTATTTGATAAGGTTGGTCGTAGTATTCCAGGACATCTGAATCTTCTTCATACTCTTCTACACCTGGTAATTCGACAGAATGCGACTCGAATTGGATGGTTTTTGCCATTTTTCGACTGGCGTAGTCGCCTCTAACATTAATCCCGCTACTCTTCACTCGCCGGATTGGTTGAGACTCGCGGATTTGGGAGATGACTTGCCGAGCCGCTTGTGGTAAATTCACGTAGTGACACCAATCATTGAACTCAAGGTCACTCAACATACTGACTCCCCAAGCCTTCAAAGCACGCAACAGGCTCTTACCACAAATTTAGACTTTTGCTAATTCAATTTCTGGCTTCAATACAAATATTTACCATTACTGTTTCAACTGACTGCTGCCACTTTATGCTTTAAAAACTGCCACTTTTTGCTTTAAGTAACACTCAAAGTGGAAGCATTAAATTGCAATTTTGCCAATTTATGCTTCAAGTAACA
>NZ_KQ976361.1 GCF_000346485.2 Scytonema hofmannii PCC 7110 | reverse complement strand
CTAGTGGGTTTTGCTACCCAAATTCCCACCTTTGTTTTGATTCCTTTAGGTGGAATTGTAGCCGATCGCTGGAATCGTCACCGCATCCTGACAGTCGCCCAGAGTCTAGGAATGCTTAAGTCTCTGACTCTTACATGGTTAGCTCTAACTGACACGATAAACATCTGGCACATTATAGTTCTCTCTTCAGTGCAAGGCATAATCAATGCTTTTGAAATTCCAACCCGACAAGCATTTTTACCAGAAACAGTAGGAAGGGAAAATTTAGGTAATGCGATTGCCTTGTACTCTTCTTTAGTTAGCGTTACGACTATGGTTGGACCAGCAATTGCAGGCGTGTTGAATGCAGCATTTGGAGCGGGGATTTGTTTTGCGATCGACAGTATCAGTTACATCTCTGTAATCATTGCCCTCCTCGCAATGCGGCTTGCTCCTAAAAAAGCCGTCATTTCTACACGGAAACCTTTTGAAGAATTTAGAGCAAGCTTTATCTATGCCTTCAGTTTTTTGCCTATTCGATGGGTTGCGATCGGTGCGGCTTTAGTTTGTTGTGTCTGGGGATTTTACCTAGCTCTGGGACCTATTTTTGCTGCTGAGGTTTTGCACGGGGGATCTAATACATTTGGCTTTCTCATGGCAGCTTCAGGTATAGGAACTTTAATGGGTGGAGTTTACTTGAGTGTCCGCTCAAGTGTATTTGGGTTTGAGAAAGCCCTAGCATTTGGACCAGTTATTATGGGAGTGAGCTTAATTATTTTTGCTCTGTCTCACATATTATGGTTGTCACTACTTTCGCTTGCGATCGCTGGTTTCGGCTTTATTTTACAAATTATTTCCGGTCGCACGGTACTCCAGTTATTAGTTACAGATGAGATGCGCGGTCAAATCACAGGTTTTTATGTGATGGCATCTACTGGAGCAGTTCCTGTAGGTAACTTAATTGCTGGTATTTTGGCAAGCTACATTGGTGCTACTAATACTGTCATTTTTGGTGCTGGTGCCTGTATTGTAGGTTCGCTCTTCTTTATGCAGCAGCTTTCGATCTTTCGGGAGCTAGTTCATCAAAACCTCAATTATGCTAATAAATCCTATATTAAAGAGAGGTAGCTAAAAAATCATCAAAATCACAGAGTGACATATTGTTACTTGGGGCTTGTATTTCAATCGATGTTGTGTAACTATACTATAAATAAACAACGGTAAATCAATCAAGTAACCGTATTTAATTGTCGTAAATACCCCACAAATAAACTATTCAAAGTTGTGAAGGTCGAGAACAGGTATTTTGAGCCATCCGTGCTCGGTGTAAAACAGCTTGGTCTTGCTTGATGTTTGTGAGGGATTGACGACAACTAAAAGTCAACGAGTGACACCAGGAGAAATCGCCATGACAATTGCACTTGAGCGTCCTAAAAAGAAGACTCGTTCAGCACAGATTCGGGAGCAGCTAGGCTATCCCATTATTGATACTGATGTACATACTCAAGAATTTGAACCAGCTTTCCTTGACTATCTAGCTCAAGTAGGTGGTTCTAAAATTGTCGATCGCTTTCAAGAACATTTACCTGGAGCAGGTCGCTACCGTTGGTTTCAGCAAACTTGGGAAGAACGCCATAACTACCGCACAGCACGTCCTCCTTTGGGGTGCTAGCCTCTATACAGATATCATCTCGTTATTTCTTATCAATCCATCCTTTGGAGTTGTACACCAGCCTCAATCGAGACTTCTTCAAAGGTACGGCAATTGAGAAAGAAGCAGAAGAATACCTGAGGACTAGGGGTTAGGGGCTAGGGGCTAGGGGTAAGAGACTAGCAATGAGGAGTTGCTCCAACGCCCAATGCCCAATATGCCCAATGTTCTCACGGTCGAGCGGGTACAAGGGCTAAGTGCGTTTCAGGTAGGCACTACCTACCTGAAACTTTCTTAAGACTTCATACAGAAACGGTATATATTTATGGTTGCTACAGTCAAAACTCGGTCTTTCAATATCTTTCACAGCTTTAAAGTGCTTATAATACCGGGACTATTGACCATTACAACTTCGTTAACTTTAATTGGTTGCAGTGGAGAAAACCTGAAAACAGAGACAGAAACGCAATCTTCTGCTCGTCAAGTGTCAGATAATACTAAAACATCTGGTATTAAGACAAAAGTACTCCACATGGGGTATCAACAAGCAGGTGATTTAGTTAGAGTTACAAAAGTCTTGGAAAAGCGTTTAGAACCTTTGGGAGTTAAGGTGGAATGGGCGCAATTTGCCCAAGGTCCTCAACTCATGGAAGCTATGAATGTGGGTAAAGTAGATCTAGGTTCTGTGGGAGAAACTCCCCCTATTTTTGCTCAAGCGGCTGGTGCTCAAATTGTTTATGTTGTTGGTCGGCGGCGAACTGAAAAGACTGGTCGAGGGAGTGCAATTGCTGTTCCACCAGATTCTCCTATCAAAACTTTGAAAGACATTAAGGGGCAAAAAGTCGTCTTCCAAAAAGCTTCTGCATCGCACTATTTTATTCTAAGAGCTTTAGAAGATGTGGGTTTGAAATACAGCGATATTCAAGTTCTAAGCATACCCAACGTGGAAGCCCGTGCAACATTTATAGAAGGAAAAATTCCTGTTTGGGTGACAGGAGATCCTCACCTAGCTATAGCTGAAAAAATGGGTAAAGTTCGCGTTCTTAGAAATTCTCAAGGACTTGATTCCCCTGGTGGTTACTATATAGCAGGAAAACAATTTGCTATAGATAATCCTGAATTACTGCGGATAGTCATTGAAGAAATAGACAAAATCGAGCGATGGGCTGAAGCACATCCTAAAGAGACAGCAAAATTAATTGCACCAGAACAGAAACTACCTCCAAACGTGATGGACTTAGTAATTAGCCGTCGTACCTATGGCTTGAGAGCAATCTCTCCAGACTTAGTGAAAGAACAACAGCGAGTAGCAGAGTATTTTTATAGAAATGGCTTACTTCCTAAACCTCTTAATATTCAAGAAGCTTTACTAACACCCGAACAATATGCAGCAATTACTCCTCCAACAATTAGTCAGAAGTAGCTCTTAGGGATCGGGGATTAACTAGTTATAAATCACTGGTAACTGGTAACTGGTCACTGCTCACTGCTTACTGCTCACTGCTTACTGGTAACTGGTCACTGGTCACTGGTCACTGTTTACTGTTAAACCCATTTCTAAATATACTGAATGTAATATCCTTCTCATCTTAGATTCTTGTCTGGAGAAATAAAAAGCTCCCAGAAGACAACACGCACCACCAAAAAATATAGCATTAGCAACTCCAATTTGATTTGTCAATCCCCCAAAAAACAAATTACCAAAAGGCAGTACTCCCAAAAAACCTGTTGTAAATATACTTGTAACTCTACCTCGTTTATCTTCGTCTGTCAGAATTGATTGAACAAAATTACCAATTGAAGCCAGAGTTAGAGTATTACTCATACCTACTAGAAAAATTAAAACCAGACAAATCTCTAGATTGTTGGAACGAGAAAAAAGCATCAAACCCAAGCCTAAAATTGCCGTAGAACGTGTGATAATTTTCTCTAATCCTATGACTTGCTTGCGAAGAATAAGATAAAAACCTGCAACTATAGAACCAAGAGCTGAAGCTGTCATGAGAAAGCCCATGGTTTCAGCATTACCATTCAATATTTTTTGAGTAAAAATCGGCATTAAGTTAACATGAGTCATTGCCATAAAACAAATAATGATTTGTAATATAA
Source organism: Scytonema hofmannii PCC 7110 (assembly GCF_000346485.2). Lineage (NCBI taxonomy): Bacteria > Bacillati > Cyanobacteriota > Cyanophyceae > Nostocales > Scytonemataceae > Scytonema > Scytonema hofmannii. The sequence goes on along the minus strand of NZ_KQ976361.1, from coordinate 1,533 downwards.
AGGCATATTTTATAGGCAAAAAATCATAAGCAAAAACAAAACCTTCTTTCAAAGTCTTTAAGAAAGGAGTTTTATCAGAGGATAATTTATTAGGAATAGCTCTAATTTTTGTAGTTAAAATCGCGGATATAAAGGGTATATAGGTAATAGCATCTATTAAAAAACAAGCAGTTGCTCCAGAGCTAGCAAGCAATATACCCGCAATCATAGGACTGGCAAATTTAGCTGTATTAATCGAGAAAGAATGGAGAGAAATTGCACTGTAAGTCTCTGTTTTATCCTCTACAAGTCTGGGAATTGTTACCAAACGTGCTGGTAAATCGAAAGCTTTTAGTGTCCCTTGAAGAGCACCAATAATAATAATCCATACAACATTGAGCTGACCGTTAAGAGTCAGAAAAGTTAAGAGAGAAGATAAAAGAACGTTTAGTAACTGAGTTGTTAGTAACACGTATCGTAGATTCCAGCGATCCAACAAGACTCCTACCAAAGGTGTAATAATCAAACCCAGAGCTTGATTGGTAAATCCTGCAACACCAACTAACACGGCTGAATTGGTTAATTGATAAACCATCCATACCAAGGCTATTTGGGTCATCCAAGAGCCAAAAAAAGATACACTTTCTCCCATGACGAAACAACAAACATTTAAAGATTTCAGAGCAGGAGGAATCTGAAAAGAACCAAATCTCAGTTTACCTTCTTCAAAACGTTCTCTATGACTTTGTCCCATCAGTGTCTTCCTCTTGTAAATGTCTACAACCTTGTTTTCAGGGCGGTCAGAAGCTTTATCGAACTTGGACTTTACAAGTCCACTCATTCTGAAGTCGTGTTAGTTAAACTTAAATTTAGAACCACAGAAATTTAGCGTTCTTACTATTTATTCACAAAGAGGCGATCGCACGCAAATCGTGAATTACAGTTGCTCTTTGCTTACAAATCTACTGTCTAGCTCGAACTATTACAATTCGTTTGCAAAATTAGACAATACTGACCGTCAGCCATAGAGCCTATTGTTCTTAAATATTTAGATACACTAATAATTAGTTTCTCATATGTTTGTGCAAAGTCAAGCATAAAAAAATACCGCTTTGATATTTAACAAAAACACCGTAATTCCCCATCTTCGCGTCTGTGGGGATATAAGGTGGGGAAAATATTAACGTTCCCCCTATGGGAACAGTTGATATTTTCCCAATTATCTTTTTGGCTTATCTTGAGATTGAATGTATTGCTTGACTATCTCCAGCGGAGCACCTCCACAAGAAACAGCACAGTAGGAATCGCTCCAAAATTTATCTTGACAGTAATATTTATCGATTATTTCTTTGAACTCACTCCTGACAATACGACTCGAAGCGGATTTCATAGAACCGATGAGAGAGGAGAGATTGTTGTCAGGGTGAAAGTCTAACAGCAAATGAACGTGGTCTGATTCACCATTAAATTCTTTGAGCATACACTTATTTTTTTCACAAACTCTGGTCAGTGTGTTGCGGATTGATGCGAGCATTGCTTCATTAATAATTTTGT
>NZ_KQ976360.1:3220-5496 GCF_000346485.2 Scytonema hofmannii PCC 7110 | reverse complement strand
TCGCGTATAGCGAGGGCTGGTATTGGGTCTGTTTCTTTGGTTGCGGGGACAGGATTTGAACCTGTGACCTTCAGGTTATGAGCCTGACGAGCTACCGGGCTGCTCTACCCCGCGCCAAGGTTGTCCTAATCGGGTTTGTTTCATCGTATCAGAGAGATATTGCGTTTCTTACCAGGTCTGGCGGTGACCTACTCTCCCACGTCTTAAGACGCAGTACCATCGGCGCAGCGGCACTTAACGGCCGAGTTCGGGATGGGATCGGGTGTTTTGCTCGCGCTAGGGCCACCAGACCAGGAAAGAAACGCTCAGCGTCTGACCCTTTTGAGGGGTCTGATATTGTCCAAGGATGCTTTGGAGGAAGGAGGGTAATCCTGCTTCTTCCGGATCAAATCAAGCCTATCGAGCCATTAGTACCGGTCAACTGAATGCATTGCTGCACTTACATCTCCGGCCTATCGACGTGGTGGTCTTCCACGGCTCTCAAGGGAGACCTTGTTTTGAGGGGGGCTTCACGCTTAGATGCCTTCAGCGTTTATCCTGTCCGTTCATAGCTACCCAGCACTGCCGTTGGCACGACAACTGGTCCACCAGTGGAACGTCCACCCCGGTCCTCTCGTACTAGGGGCAGCTCCTCTCAAGTCTCCAACACCCACGGCAGATAGGGACCGAACTGTCTCACGACGTTCTAAACCCAGCTCACGTACCTCTTTAAACGGCGAACAGCCGTACCCTTGGGACCTGCTCCAGCCCCAGGATGAGATGAGCCGACATCGAGGTGCCAAACGATGCCGTCGATATGGACTCTTGGGCATCATCAGCCTGTTATCCCCAGCGTACCTTTTATCCGTTGAGCGATGGCCCTTCCACTCGGGACCACCGGATCACTATGGCCGACTTTCGTCTCTGCTCGACTTGTCAGTCTTGCAGTCAGGCTGGCTTCTGCCATTGCACTCAACGACCGATTTCCGACCGGTCTGAGCCAACCTTCGCGCGCCTCCGTTACTGTTTGGGAGGCGACCGCCCCAGTCAAACTACCCACCACGCAGGGTCCCGGACCCGGATAACGGGCCGCGGTTAGACATCAAGAGTGCGAAGGGCGGTATCTCAAGGATGGCTCCACGGGAACTGGCGTCCCCGCTTCAAAGCCTACCGCCTATCCTGCACATCGCAATCCTGATGCCAGTGCGAAGTTGTAGTAAAGGTGCATGGGGTCTTTCCGTCTAACCGCGGGAAGTCTGCATCTTCACAGACAATTCAATTTCGCTGAGTCCACATTTGAGACAGCGGGGAAGTCGTTACGCCATTCGTGCAGGTCGGAACTTACCCGACAAGGAATTTCGCTACCTTAGGACCGTTATAGTTACGGCCGCCGTTTACCGGGGCTTCAATTCAAGGCTTGCACCTCTCCTTTTAACCTTCCGGCACCGGGCAGGCGTCAGACCCTATACGTCGTCTTACGACTTCGCAGAGCCCTGTGTTTTTAGTAAACAGTCGCCACCCCCTGGTTTGTGCCCCCGGCCTCTGCTTGCGCAAAAACCGGGCCTCCTTCTCGCGAACTTACGGAGGTATTTTGCCGAGTTCCTTAAATGTGGTTCTCTCAAGCGCCTTGGTATTCTCTACCAGTCCACCTGTGTCGGTTTAGGGTACGGTCTTGTGGAGGGCTATTTCCAGGGACCCCTAAGCAGCCCGATCAATCCGTTAAGATCGAACTACCCTCGGGATCCGTCACCATCTCCTGGCCCAGGAATATTAACCTGGTTCCCATCGACTACGCCTTTCGGCCTCGCCTTAGGGGCCGGCTTACCCTGCTCAGATTAGCTTTAAGCAGGAACCCTTGGACTTTCGGCGACAGGGTCTCTCACCCTGTTTGTCGCTACTCATGTCAACATTCTCACTTCTGATCACTCCACCGGTTGCCTCACGGCCCGGCTTCACAGTCAGAACATTGCCTCCGTAGACCATTGCTGGGCTAAAGAGGCAGCGTTCTATATCACAGAACGCTCCGCTACCACGCACTCTAAAGTGCATCCAAAGCTTCGGCTCGTGGCTTGAGCCCCGTTACATCTTCGCCGCAAGACCTCTTGATTAGACCAGTGAGCTGTTACGCTATCTTTAAAGGATGGCTGCTTCTAAGCCAACCTCCTGGTTGTTTTGGAAGTCTCACATGCTTTCCCACTTAGCCACGAATTGGGGGCCTTAGCTGTTGGTCAGGGTTGTTTCCCTCTCCACGACGGACGTTAGCACCCGCCGTGTGTCTCCCGGATAGTTCTCCTGGG
>NZ_KQ976360.1:0-710 GCF_000346485.2 Scytonema hofmannii PCC 7110 | reverse complement strand
TTGAGCTCCAGGCTTTCACCTCTGACTTACAAAGCCGCCTACGTGCGCTTTACGCCCAGTAATTCCGAACAACGCTAGCCCCCTCCGTATTACCGCGGCTGCTGGCACGGAGTTAGCCGGGGCTTCTTCTGCTGGTACCGTCATTATCTTCCCAGCTGAAAGAGCTTTACAACCCTAAGGCCTTCATCACTCACGCGGCATGGCTAGATCAGGGTTGCCCCCATTGTCTAAGATTCCCCACTGCTGCCTCCCGTAGGAGTCTGGGCCGTGTCTCAGTCCCAGTGTGGCTGATCATCCTCTCAAACCAGCTATGGATCGTCGGCTTGGTGGGCCATTACCCCACCAACTACCTAATCCAACGCGGGCCGATCCTTCTCCGATAAATCTTTCCCCCAAAGGGCGTATACGGTATTACTCCCAGTTTCCCGGGGCTATTCCGTAGAGAAGGGCACGTTCCCACGCGTTACTCACCCGTCCGCCGCTAGACCCGAAGGTCTCGCTCGACTTGCATGTGTTAAGCCTGCCGCCAGCGTTCGTTCTGAGCCAGGATCAAACTCTCAAGTTGAAACCCCCGAAAGGGTTCTTGACGTCGAACCTTGCACATCTGTCACCTGCTGTCTCCAGCAGGTAATCATCCGTTCATCGTTCTACCGAAGTAGTCCGACAAACAGTGAAGCTGACACCTGGATCATCGCTTTCGCTACCAGGCC
>NZ_KQ976359.1 GCF_000346485.2 Scytonema hofmannii PCC 7110 | reverse complement strand
TTTGAAGCCATTGAAGGGCAGTGTTTACCGTTGCCCGTTTGACCGTTTCAGCGCGCAGAAGTGCAGCCAGCAAAAACATCCGTTGATAGTCGGACACAGTATCATCAGCAATTAACTCTTCAAGAGCGTCTACTACATCCTGTTCGGTTCGAACGAAGGCTGAAACGTAAGAAAAGTATAATCTAGTTTGATGAGGCTTGTTTTTAAGATTTTCTAGCACATGCTCTATAGCACAGTCAGACTGAGCAGATCTTAGTATTGGCAAGCAGAATTTTTCAATTTGATCTTCCTGCCTTGGGTAGTCGCCAATATTATCCATCAAGCGTTCTACAGCGGCATTCTGGAGTTCCTCGTCCCCATTCTCATCATCTTCGTCGTCAATTTCCTCCTCCTCCCACTCAACCTCGAAACCGTATGGACTAACTCGCGCATAAGCTTCGTCGTCTTCAATCTCGTTGCGTATCTCATCAAACAAGCGGTCAATCGCGGTCTCTTCCTGAATGACCTCGTCGGCGGGTATAATTTTTGACTTGTATTCGTTTAGATGAAGGCCATCCTTGCGCAGTGTCTCAATAAGGCTGGCAAGCCCTTTTCGTGCTTCTGCCTCCGATGAAAAACCCATATAGATGTCATCGACGTATCGGGCAGATAAGACATCTGTCAAATCACAGTAGGCGTCAAAGTCTGATAAGAAGAAGTTACCCAGCGCATCCGATGGATACACGCCTTGGACAATTCCAAACGAGTTCCGCTCACGAAACGCGAGCATCATTTCCTCTAGTAGGCTAACAACCTCTGGAGCACAGCCTGCGGCTGCCATTAAGTTTACAAGATGATGCTGCGGAAGCCTTTCAAAATAATTTGAAATATCAGCCTTTAAGATAAACTGAGAAGCATCGCATATATCAGCAATACTGGCCTGAAAATTCTCCCATGATTCGTGGTTCGGTTGGAACATTTGTCCTTCTTCAACCGATGGAACGTGGCTGAAAGATCGGGTGCGGTCTAGGCCGTCTTCCAGTTTTTCAGTTATATTATCAACAAGTGCCTGATACATAAACCTATCTGCAGGCCTGAGAATACTGCCTGGCCTTGTAAAAAATCGCTCTTTTGGCACGCTGATTGTGAGCGGCAGTTCTGGCTGGTAAGTACCTGCTCCGAGCTGTTGTTTCAATTGATCCCACAAATCATCGCCAGCCCGATTAAATATTGCCATGTAATGTGGGGCCAGGATAAAATCGCTACGTATATCTGCTTTTACGTGAGTTATAACACTCTCGTGGTTAATCTGTGCGATTATCTTTTTGTCTAGCCCCGGCATATTAAATTCCTCTCATGTAATCTAATTGTAACGGCTGGCGAACCGCTTCGAGTTTCAATATATAGTCATGGCACTCTTTTCAGAGTGGAATAGAGATGTGCCGCAGCTTGTGCTAAGGGCATAACTCCAATCAAGTTCCGGCATGCTCGCGCATGGTGTACGGCAGAGAGGGCGCGGACACCCTCGACATGATCCAAATTCTGCATCAACGCCAAGACGTCGAGCGCCACCTCTGAACCTCCCCCACTCAACCCTGAGCCTCTGCGCCTCTCCGTAACGGGTGTTATGCGCCGGAGCTGGGGGAGAGTCACAATCGCGCCAGGATTGTGAGAAAGCATCTCTTCCAATCCATTTATTAGATGCAACTAAAGAGTTCAGTCAAAATCCAGAAGACCGCCAAGTGCATTACTATTGAAAGCATAGTTTGCTTGCGCTGCATCAAAAAGAGAGCTTATTGAGCTCATTTCCGGAGATATTGCCAACTTGGTATAATTTTGGTACCCCTTTTTTTCATAAATAGATAAAACATGGTACCCATGCCAAACATATTCGTCTTCATCTAAGTAGTGCCGCTTTCTGGTTTCAGAAACAACATAAGTCTTCTCTTTTATTGTGGACATGTAAGAGTTATCTACGATTGTCCAAGCGTCAGGGACAAAGAGTTGCGAAGGCTCCCATTTGATACTGTTATTTGAAGTCAATTCAAGAAGCTTGGTAACTGCTTTACGCCAATGCTCACTAGTATAACTCATTGTGCAGCCCTTACATCGTCTATTTGCGTCCTGATTTCATCAGCAAGTTCAGAAACTATTTGGTGAACATCCCAGTATCCATCCGCCTGCCCTGCATTCATCGTAGATAAATAATTTGAATTAAAACCTGAAGTCATCTTTTTAAATGACCTTTCAGCATTCTTAGCTACCTTTATAACCTCTTTATTCTTAACTCTCTTAGCCGATCTCAAGATAACTGGAATTTCCGAAATAAATGGCTGAGATCTTATTTCAGATATTGGTTCCCTTGAAAACTCATTCATTTTCCTCGCTATAAGGAGGAGCTTTTTATTTATTTCTGGAGATCTTATTCTAAAATAGTACTTATTTGAAAGAGCTTTGATTTCCAAAGCGGCAAAAAGCGAAAACAAGAAGCCATAATAGCTAAGAAATAAACCAAAATAAGCCACGGTTGATTCCGCACTCGGGCGCACCCCTGCCAAAACATCAAAATACAATAAAGATAAGTATAAAACTCCCAACACAGGGGGAATAAGGGCAAGAATCCATATAATATACCTATGTATCAAGGTGAAATCCTCATTTTATTAGAACGGAATTTCATCATCATAGCTCTCACTTTGAGAAGTTACTTTTGGCGGCGGCAGGGACTTAATGGACCTTTCAAGCCCAAGCCGTTTGGCTTCTTTATTTTCTGCCTCTTTGTCTGCTCCAAGAAGACTTGCTATTGTTGCTATAGCATCTGGCGCATCTGCAATAAACGCTGTCGTTCCTCCTACTCCCATTCCAACATAAGCAAGAATTGCCATAACCTTTGAAAAACTTACTCGGGTTCTGCCAATTTCAGAGGATAGTTCATCTAATTTCTTTAGAATTAAACCTTTATCCTCTCTATCAAGATTACTATTAATTACAATATTGCGCAGCTTGGCAATTTCCTGCTCAATTCGGCCTCTTGTTTTTACACCCAGTCGGACTGAATTGTAATTATTGCTGCCTGCTTTTCTTAACCTTATTTTTGTTGCCAAGCTATTTGCAGACATAATAAAATCGTTAAAGGCATCTGTAGGATCTTCAAACGCATGGTAGGCATATAATGAAGGCAACCCCAACTCTTCCGCTGCTGCAGATACGGTACTCATGTACTGCAGCCTAACCATAGAATCAAACGCACCAGTCGTTTCTCTGGTGATTAATTTCGTCATGTTTCTTCTACAGATCGACTCCAATGCGATAAATTGACCTTCTGGATCATCTGGCAGGCTTTCGTAATCCTCTTCAGATATCAATTCATAGATCATTAATTTACCCCCTCCGCCTTTATATATTATTTTTAATATTTATTTTAGATGATTTATAAGCGCCACCACCGGCGCGATTTAATTTTTGGCTCCTGCATAGGTGCAGATTTAAAATCCGCCAAGAGATTTGTTGCTTGCTGACGCCAGCGATCCCGATCTTCTTTTAGGTCGGAAATCTGACTGGCTCGCTCTTCCAGGAGTTCAGACTGGGCCGCTACCCGTTCACGCAACGCTGCCAATTCCTGCTCTAAAGCAGTTGTTTGAGGCTGACCCTGCTCTTGCAAGGGTATTGCGTCAGTTTGCATTTTGGGTTTGCGCAAGTCTTGCACATTGAGGGGAAAAGCTCGGTGCAATTCAGATGCATCGATCCTCCAAGCACCAGACGCATCCTTTTGAGCCGATATTTTGCCAGATTTTATGGCGCGCGTGATGGTTGCGATGTTCTTCCCGGTCGCCTCTGCTGCCTTCCCTGCCGTGTATTGCATGCCCTTGCGTCCCTTTGCATTTACCTCTTGCGCAAGGCTTACACGGATTATCACTGCTTTGAACTGCCCCTGTATGCGGTCCAGTAGTGTCAGGCCTTGCCAACTTTACGGCAAAAATCCTCGAACAGCCTCTCTATGTTTGTAGCGTCACGCGCGAGCCCCCGACCTGCCAAGAAGCGCCGGAAATCCGATGCAATCTTCTGGTTGTCGGCGTCGCAGCCCATAGCTCGCTTAATGCTTAGCCACCGTTCTGAGTAGGCGATGCCTCCCGTCTCTGGGAAAATTAGAGGCACAGCTTCGGCACTGCTCTCGCGACGTGTCTTTCGACCTACTTTTGAGACCGCTAGCTCACGCCTAGTAGCCCGAGGATCGTCTTTGGCTTGCCAGGCAATAGTCACACTTGCCACAGTACGGCCTACCTTGTTTGGAGTGGCTGTCAGGGTCAGGCGAGAGAGCTGATTGATCTCAGCAATTGCAGGGATAATTGCGCGACTATTGAAGTGAGAGAACCGATCTAACTTGCCTTCTGGCACTCCAAATAGTGCCCGCATCTCACGAACCGTAAAAGTCTTGCTGGCAACGTGAGCCAGTCCAGCGAGGCTGGCGACATGCTGGAACAGAAGAACCGAATACTTGCTGCCCAAGTGGAAGACCGTTTGGCGGTCGAGGATCGCCCAATGATTCGACTCCTCCGCCATGCGCCGAAAGGTCCTAGCAAAGAACCAGCTTACCACCGTGTCCCCGCTAGCCTCATGACGGTAGTTGATCACAGCTTCATCCAGCAAACCGCCGATCGTTACGCGCATGGCGTTAGGATCATCGAAAGTTAGAACCGCAGCTCGAAGATCCTCGAACAGCGGGGTCAAGCTAGTCCGGTCGTGGTTCTTCATGCCCTCGATCCGGCGAATGTCTGAAAGACGAATATCGTGTTGCACCTCATCCGCCATACGTCCGCCAGCGGTCGCAATCATCAGATGCATCAGCTTGAGGGCCTGCAAGCTTGGGGCATTGCGCATGTAAACCCCCCTGGCCACCTCAGCAGGCAAGACGGTTTTCGTTTGGTCAAAGGCGCGATCAGCAGCCACATTGAGTGTTTTTCCCATAAGCCACATTTTTTGGCCACTAATTGTGGCCTGTCAATGGGTGAATGTGGCCCCATTTGTGGCTTATCCGGCCCCATTTGTGGCCTATGTGGCCCCATTTGTGGCTTATAAACTGATAAGTAATTGTAATTACTTATATATTTAGGGAATGAACTATAGAACTTTAGAACAAGAAAAGCTGCGCCCATTTTTTGGATGATTTTTGGCGAAGATGTGGCGCTTCAAGACACAGCGCTTGCTTCCGGATCAGTCACATCCGCCAGGCTGAAACCTGCTGGAGGAGCCAAGACCTCTCAGAAACCTCCTCAGAGCCTCAGAGAGCCCTCAAGAGGAGCAATCTCTATCCTTGGGGTATGCGGGGACGCAAAGGCCCATGCAGGCCCTCTACAGCGCTCTCAGCTGCGTGCGAGGTTTAGGACTGTCCCGGTCTCTTCTGGTCTAAGACAGGCCCCCAGAGATGGTCTGAGACCTGAACACCCTCTGTCCAATTGAAGGAAGCGGTGGTCGGCCGAAAGGGTTGGGTTGGAGGCGGCGACAAAAGCAACCCCCCGATTAACTGGCGTCCTGGCACGTCGGTTCGGTGATGAAGGAAGGGTTGGATGTAAGTTTGGCAAGAAATGCAAACGTAACTTTTACACTTCCCCCCACCGGCATGCGCCACAACATTTGCAGGGAAAAAGGAGCCGAACATGGCGGGAAATGTGGAATGTTAACTTCGCCTGTCGTTTGCTCTGCTTGTGCTGGCTTGAACCCGCCCAGGGGCGAAGAACGGCGACGTTGGAGGCAAGCTATGATCTGACTGGTCACGACGGCGGACGATGCTGAAGAGATGGGTCGGAAGTGCCGTCATCGAAGCATGGCGATCCCGCCCTCGGACGCCGACTGCCCTTCCGGCCCGCGGAGATGCCTCTAGGCAATGACAGGGTTCGGGGGGGTGTTGCAGTTGCAGGATATGCGCAATGTCTACCAAAATTGCATTTTGGCCTCCGCGCTGTGTTTTGACCCGTCCCTCCGGGCCCATTTTTCGGGCCGTCGAACAGGCTAGCATCGGGGACAATCCGATCCCCTTTCCAACATCGCTAGATCGTCCTACATTACGTTTGTGTAGACAGATGTAGATACGACGCATGAAGATTGCAGGCTTCGATTGGGACACGGGCAACTGGCCCAAATGCGGCAAGCATGGCCTGTCCCGAGCCGAGATCGAGGAGGTCTTCGCCCGGACGCCGGCGGTCCTGGCCGATCCGTTTCCCGAAGAGGCGCGAATGCGCGCCATCGGGACCACGGCAGCAGGGCGCCATGTCTTCGTGGTGTTCCAACTCCGCGAGATCGACGGCCAGACAAAGCTGCGGCCGATCAGCGCCCGCTACATGCACCAGAAGGAGATTGAGCATTATGAGCGCCCATCCTAAGCCCCTGCCGCCTCTGGCCAGTGATGCCGAAGCGGAAGACTTCGTTGAGATGGCGGACCTGTCCGAGTACGATCTGACGGGCTTCATACCCATGCGCTTTGAGATCGAACCGAAGTCTGCCTCGCTGAACATGCGCCTGCCCGCCCCTCTCCTGGACGCGGTAAAGGCTAAGGCCAAAGCAAACGGCATTCCCTACACACGCTATGTGCGGATGTTGCTAGAGACGGATGTGGCGCGGCTTAAATAAAACTGCGCGTCTGTCAGATTTATAGCTTCGGCTAATATAAATATCTGATTTAAAAG
>NZ_KQ976358.1 GCF_000346485.2 Scytonema hofmannii PCC 7110 | reverse complement strand
GGCTGTCTCCGTGGAGCGAAAACAAATCCTGCGGTTCAGGGCTGGCGGTCATATCCTGGAACGGCTCAACCGCCCCACAACCCCTGGCTGATCCCCGCCTTCTGCGCCGGGCGGCGCATAACACCGCTTACGGGGAACAAGGCAGGGTCAGGGTTGAGTGGGGGCTTTTCCAAGCGACCGTTCCTGCAGCACGTCCAGGTCCTGCCGCGCCTGGTGCAGGCAGGTCGGGCTATTCGTCCGGGCCAGGTCATAAGACAGGATGAGGCCGATGAAGGACGTCTCTTGGAGACGCGCCTCACCGATCCGGCAGACGGATCCCGCCTCCTGGTTCTGGGCCATGATGATGCCGCTCTGATGCAGAAACGCCGCGGCCTGGGCATGCTCCCGAGCAGGCAGCGTTCAGGGCAGGCAGTCGAACGGGTGACCCTGAGTGTCGATCACCACCATCGGCCGGGCATAGTCCGGCAGCTCCGGCGAAAGCCCGACCGCTTCCAGAAACTCCCGCACGACCGGCGGACAGAGGGCAAAGGGTTCCAAAGGGGGCGCGCTCGGCTGATTGGCGATGGCGGGGCCGCCCGCCAAGACCAGCAGCGCGGACAACAGAACACCGTGCCAGCTCATCCTCATCCGTGTTGTCCCTGACGCTGTTTCCTGATGACCATTCTGCATCCTGGTCCCAAGGGAAAGAAGGCATCACTCTGCAAGTTCGGTCAGAGATGGCGGTCGGCATCCATGCGATTGTGCAGGACCCGAATGACATCCAGTCGGTCGCCCCGATTTCGGTAGTAGATCACATGCGATCCGGTCGAGAGCCGCAGGTATCCGGGGCGCACATCGACGGGGCGCCCCTGTTTGCGGTCATGGGCCAGGGCCAAACAGGCATCGCGGATTTCGTCGGTGTAGCGATCAGCCTGGTCCGGCCCCCAGGTCTGCGCGCTGTAATCCCAGATGCCGTCGATATCCGCCTCTGCCGCTGGCGAGAAGGCAAGGGGTTTCATCCGGCCTCGAACTCTGCCCGCTTTCGGGCCTTAAAGCTGTCGAAGTCAAACGGACGCGGTTCCCCTGACTGCTCCCCTGCGATCAGGGCGTCCTGCAGGGCTTTGACCTTCGCCTCATGCTCTTCCAACAGGCGCAGCCCCGCCCGGACCACGTCGCTGGCCGAGCCGTAGCGGCCAGCATCGACTTGGGCGCTAATGAAGCCGGTGAAATGCTCACCGAGCGAGACGGAAGTGGTGCGCGGCATGTGGAGTTCCTGACTGCGATGGTTTGTACCAATATATATTACAATTCCACTGAATTACCAAGACTCACAGTTGATGGACCTTTCACGCTGCCATCAGGCACGCGAAGCAGGTAATTTTTCGTGTGTCCGATCAGTGTCCTGTCATCTGTCCTTAATGTGTCCCGTCAAGAAGGAAGATGGTTTTCCTATTGCGTGATCTTGTCCTGTGGTGGTTCTGTGTAGGACACGCCTCGGACAGCACGACCGGGCAAGATGGACATAGCGGGACAGCCAGTATGACAATGCTTTCACTGAGAGAGGCCGCGCAACTCTGCGGCCGGGGAAAGTCGACAATCCAGACTGCCATCAAGGAAGGAAAGCTGTCCGCTGGTCGGAATGAGAAGGGTGGATATCAGATCGATCCCTCCGAGCTACACCGTGTTTTCCCTTTTTCTCTGTCCAGTGATGGGACGTGGGACAGAGCCGATCGGACAGAAACGAACGGAAATCCCGCGTCAGATTCAAGCCGTCCTGTGATGTCCGGAGGTGTCCGAAGCGAAGTGGACGGGACAGGACGGGACGTGTCCGGGGCCGAGTTGCGGGTGAACCATCTTGAGGAGCTTCTGGAAGCCGAAAGGGCCGCGCGCGAGGATTTGAAACAGGCGCTGCAGGCGCGTGTCGACGACCTCCAGACAACAGTCCTGGATCTCCGAAAGCGCTTGGACCAAGCCGAAGAAGAGAAGATGCGGCTTTTGCCGCCACCTGGTGATGGTGAGCGCGAAACAAGATCGCGCCCACGGGGGCTGTGGGCGCGCCTGACAGGCGGTTGATGTCAATCCAGTCGCTTGCCGGTCTGCGGATCATAAGATCTCTGGCGGGCTGGAAGATCCGGCTCCATCCCTTCAAGGATGGGTTGCGAGACCGGGGGCAGACCTTCGCCTGATGGCAGCTGCATCTCTCCTGGAAGCAGATCCGGAATCCGGCGCAAGGCAGCCTGTTGGCCCAAGCTGTCGCGATCGGGTTGTTCCTCTTCGGAAACGACGACCGCTGCCGAGAACAGGCTGTAGCGGATGCCGTCACGCTTTCCTGTCCAGGCCACGCGATCATTGACGATGTAAGCGTTCACCGTCGCAGCATTCCCAAGTTGCCGGACCTCAATCCAGTTATCTGCCTTCAGGACGGACAGGGCTGTCCTGACTGCGCGCTCAGAGCGTCCAATTATCTTGGCAAGCGCCACTTGGGAGATCACGACAGCATTATGATCCCCGAGCCGGGCTGTCAGCGCATGCATGATCTGAGCGCCGACCGGAGATTTGGCGATGAGGTTCATCCAAGCTTCATGGGCAGACCGTTCGGTCTGGACCCAGGTTCCTTGCAAACGACGTTCTGGGAGCTGTTCCAATTCCAAGCGCTTTCGTTCCAAAATCAGGAATCAAGCTGCCGCACCGATCTGCAAATGACAACTTAAAATTTACATCTCATTCCATTTTTTGGAACGGTGGTGCCGGTCTACCGGAACGGTGGTGCCGGTAGAACAAAAGGAGACCGGAACGGTGGTGCCGGTCTACCGGAACAGCGGTGCCGGTCGTTGTAAAAATAATTTTTCAGAAACAATGCCTTATTTTTTCCCCTTCTAATGATCTACAGGGAACAACCGGGACGGGCCGTGTCGGGCGAAGCAGCCCCCGGGGAGCAAGCGCCGACCGGCACGGACTGGCCCGGTTTTTACCTGTCAGCGAGGTTTCGACTTTGAAGTGTCGTTGAGCAGGCTCGGCACGCATCGGCGAGAGCCACGCGGGAATGGGGATGATCAGGCAAGAAGGGGAAAGGGTTATCCACAAAGGCGGCGCGTGACCGCGTTTGTGGCGCCTTTGGCACCGTGAGAATTTGCTGGGGAATGGGTCAGCCCCAGTCCGATCCGCTGTCCTGTCCGCGCTCCCGTTCCCGCGTCTTGCGGGCCTCGTGTTCTTGCATTGCCTCTGTCGCGTGCTGGCGGGATCGTTCCGCCTGGCGCAGGCCGTTCAGGATGGCATCGGCTTCCTGTCGATCAGTGCCGGCCAGACGCGGGCCGCCTACGGCATCGAAGTCGCGCCAGGGCAGGGCATAGCTGCCGTCCCTCAGCTCGATGACTGCGATGCCGGTATGGTTCAGGGCAGCCTTTGTGGCCTTGGCCTGCATGTCCGAGAAATGGGAGGCATGGCGGTTGTGAAACCTTGCCATGTCGCGGAGCAGGTCCTGCTTGTCGTCTTCGGTGACGCCCTCGATCTGCGGGATCTGGAGCGCTGTCAGGACCAGCTTGTTTGCGGCCTCGGACACGGCCCGTTCCCGCGTAAGCTCGGTCTGGGTCTGGCCCAGAACCGCCTCCGTAGCCTCCATTTCGCGGCGCAGGGTGACGGACGCCTCGGTCAGATGGGCGGTAAGATGCGCCAGACGCTCTGTGGCGGCCCGTGAGGCGCGTTCCTGCCATTCGCGGTCACTCTCCCCGCCCAAACCCATCACGGCGCCTCTACGGCGCTCTGGGAGGCTGAAATCGGCTTCTACGGGAGTGGAGGCCCGCCCGTAGTATTCCTGGATGGTCTGATGCGTGGCCCGGCTGCGTTCCTGACCCCGTTCGAGGCCGAACGGTTGGCCGACGTCGCGGGCGAAGTCGGTCTGCATCTGGCGAAGCTTGTCCTTGCCGCCGACCAGCTCGCGGGCATTCAGCTTACCGCGGGCATCGAGGGGGATCACCAGGACCTGCATGTGCGGGGTGGTCTCGTCGCGGTGCACCACGGCCGACAGGACGTTCTCGGCACCATGGCGGTCCTTGAGCCAGTCCAGGGCGCTGCGGAAGTAATTGTTCTGCTCGTCCCGGCCCATGGCATGAACCTTCTCGGGCGATCCGCCGACGAAGTACTCCAAGGCATGGACGGCGTTCTTGCGGATCTTCTCGGGGGCGCGGGCGTCCCAGGCTTCCATGACGCCCTGGGCGGTGCCGGGACCCTTGAGCACCAGGTTCTCGGCCATGCGGGACTGATCGGCGTTCGGGGTGTCGCGTTCGCGGTAGTTGTGACCAAGGGCTGCGCCCAGATGTCCCTTGGTCTTGATCTTGCCCACGCGGAGGATGGCGAAGCTCCTGGGCGGGCGCGATCCGCTGCGGACCTGCATGCCCTTGCTGAAGTCTGTCACCACATCCGACATGTCGCGCCCCCATTTGAGAAAAATGTGCACTCACTAGACAATTTGTCCTGCGTCCAAATTATACCGTTCGCCCCTGCCGGGGGAAGTGCACATTTTTCTCAAATGGATCAGCCGTCGCGCCCAGGGCAAGAGAAGCCGCCTGTGGCGGCTTGATCCCCCGCCCTTGCCAGCCTTGCGGGGGCGCTGCGGGCCGGGGATCAGGGGGCGTGGAGAGTGTAAAACTTACGTTTGCATTTCTTGCCATACTACACTCCTCATAAAAAACGGAACCCATGCTTGTAAAAACGAGTCCTGGAGCTCGTTCCAACGCTGAACCATGATACTGAAGCGAAAGCCTGGTTGGGTCCAACAGACCCCTTTCGAGTAGGACCTTATAGATTTCATACCAAACTAGTTTTAGGGTCGAGCTGGAGAAAAAATCTGGGTAAGCTTTAGGGCGATTAAATAAATCTATACAGAAATTTCACCACATAAGGGAAACTAATAGATATGGTTGAGATATTTACCGACGGACGATCTTTCGCAACCTTTATCTCTGCAATTGTAGCATTCTGTAGTGTGATTTATAGTGTCAGAGTTAACATGAAGCACAATGAGCTAAAGATAAATCTCGACCAAGCAAACCTAGAATTAAATGATGCAAAAAACAGGTCAGAAGAAAATCATAGGCGTATTCTTTTTGCTCATGAAGTGTCTGGGCGTCTAGCAGAAGAAACATATCAAGAGCTTACTGATTTAAGGAATTCTGCAGCTATCCTTTTTGCCTCAATTCAGGTTGCAGAGGATACCAAAGAAGTTTCCAATGAATTAATATATAACGCAGTTTTGAATGCAAAAAAAATATCTCTATTTTATCCGCCGGGAACAACTTTTCAGGAGGAGTTGAATATACAAATAGAAACAGCACTTTCGGTTATGTATGGCCGGGCTGATAAGAACGTCGATAGCGTAATCGCTGCTTTAAGACTGAATGTGTGGTCGCTAATCAATTTGAAAACTAACGAGCTTAAAGAATATAATGGCAGGGATGATACGAAATCTAGGAATTTAGAACCATATAAACCCAAAATGCGCAACTTAAATGCAACAAATAATTAGCACCATTCGTCCGGGCGGAGATTGTGTATATGTTATTAGAAGTATTTTTTTTGAGTAAATCAAAGATTAGGTATGGAGAGGTTTATTAAGTGACGAAGGATGCTTTGCAACCTAGAATAGCAGGATGGGGTTTTGCTCTTGCTTTAGCTAGCTCTACTGCCTGGGGATTGGGTATTCTTTTGCCTGAGGACTTCGCCCTATCTAGGAATTACTTTCTGTTATTTTCATTTATTGTAATACTTTTCATATCTGGACAGGCACTTGTACATCGACTTACGCCTTTGGAATCTAAAATTTCCGAGCCTAAAGTTGTAAGATACATCCCAGCCGATCATTTTCCAAATGGCGGTTTTGTTGTCACTCCATCTGACTGGCTCTATCAAAACTTAAGTTATGCGATAGTACTTGAGCAGGATGATGGGTATGAGCAACTTCTTGGAGTGGCAAAATATGTGATGTCTCAGAATAATGGCCTTGTCCAGCTAATGGCACTTATACGTGCTGCAGGTGGCTCTGAGGTTTGGAGACGTTTAGATGCTGGTGAAACAGATCAGCTGTCAAAGATAAAACTAAAAATAGGAATGCCTGCAGATGTCGAATAGCAAGCAAGCTAAAGTGGCTAAAGTAGTGAACATCTACTCTGTTGTATTAAATGTGGGATCGAATAACGGCGTTGAAATTGGCGATGATTATATCATCTATCGAATTGGCGATGAAATTTTAGATCCTGACACCGGCGAATCTCTAGGGGAATACGAAAAAATAATTGGGCGTGGAACAATAACTCATGTTCAAGATAAAATAAGTACACTTGAGTCATCAGAAATAAAAGATTCAGGAAGAAAGGTTATTAGAAAATTTACGCGGACCGGAACCTCCGCCATATGGGCACTTTCCAATGCACTGGGAAGCCCTTCTGAAGAAGTAATTGAAGAGCCAGAAAAAATAATGCGTCCATTCAGTAATGCTGAAATTGGGGATCATGCTAAGAGGGTGTAGTTTTTATTTTATTAAATGATAATTAATATAAAATGGTTATGCATAACATTTACAATATTAAAGGCTTTATTTAAACAGGGAGGTAATATGAAGCCAGGCACTAAAGAATTTTTTATCGAGCTATCCACAGAGATGTCGAGGCTCTATGGTTTTGCGCGACAGATGAACGAGCTGGATTTTGCTGTTTCGCTAGGAGGCGAGTTCCGAGGGATGCAAGATGCGGGCTGGGCAACTACAATAACAGCGCAGCAGGTCTTCGAAGAAATCCAAGCATATATGGGGCGTAACCAACCCTATACTGTTCCCGAAATGCGAATAGCATTAATGCTGTACTGCCAGCTTTCAGAAGCCGGTGGCGTATATGAGTCTTTAAAGAACGTCATGGGAGTAATCACTAGTCAACCTTATAATCTATGGCCGTTCAAAGATATTGTGCGTATTCGTAAAGTTGACAAGCGCATTATTGCTCCAAATGCAAACGCTACTTTTAAGGATTTAGCTACGAAAGCATCAGAGATCGGAATGACTAAGTTATCTAGCCTGTTAGCAACCGTTTTCAACGATGAGCTTCGCAATGGCCTTTCCCATGCAGACTACGTGATTTGGAACGATGGTCTACGGTTACGAAAACGTAATGGAGGGAATGCAAATCGTCTAAGCTTTGAAGAAGTTGGTGCAGCAATTACTGCCGGTGTAGGATTCTTTGAAATTCTCCGAAGCCATAATCAAGTAGCGATGGCTTCTTTCAATCCAGCTAAAGAAATTATCGGAAAGTTCAGTCTCAATTTTCCTATGAAACATACTGTGTTTGCCGATCCGAAACGAGGTACCTTTTCAATTAGTAGCTCCTCGCCCGGACCAGAAACAACACCCGAATATCTCCGCCAAGTTGAGATCACAGCTTGTCTTGGAAGTAAGATTTTAGCAGTGTTTCCGCGATGTGAAAATACAATAGACGAATTGATAATTAAGGAAATCGAAAAAATTGGGTATGAGCCGCACGTAGTCCCTTTAAATGTGACTGCGCATGACGCCCTGATTTTAGAAATCAAAAAGAAAAAAATGTATGACCAGCGTGGTGAAATTGCCGATGGTCTGCTTCTCGCAAGTCCTTTTGGATTTCGAAGTGTGACTACCCTGGAAGATCTTAACGATGTATTTCCTCGTCCTATTGTGGAATTAAGCTTCGCAAAAAATTTTAGAGAGCTTCATCTGCTTAAATGCTAAGGAGCTTTTGAGTTGAGTATATTTAAGCCAGCTTTATTCTTAGTTAGAACGTTTCCAGAGCAAGCATTCTTCACCTTTCGAACTTGTCTTGTTATTGTTTCCCGACGGTCGCTAGCTATATCAGTTTGCTGGACTCGTTGGCTCACTGAAAAAACAGCCTAATGGTTGAACTGAGCAGTACAGGTCATACCGTCGCGTGCGAGAACCAAAGGCGGGATTGGGCTTATTAAGGGAATGAAAAACAGACCTTCATGCCCTCCGTGTCACTGCCCCCTCCCCAGTTGCTGAGCATAACACCCCAAGTCCGCCTTTGTTGAAGGCGCTGGACCCATGAGCCAGCCGGACACGTTGTGCATCGCTACGACAGGCTAGCCATCAGCAACCTGTACCCATCACAATGGAGGCAAATATGGCACTTCTTGAAGCTACGTTCGAAACGCGGCGCGAGGCGGAAATGAGCATCGAGCGGTTGGTGCAAGAGTTCGGCCTGGACCGAAAGGCCATCGAGATTGTTGCAGATGGCGCGTTGAACAGCGCAGGAGAGGACACGTCGGGAGGGGACAATGCCTCCGACTCTCCAAGTCCCTCTGAACGTGAGGACGCCGCGCTTAACGACCGGATCAAGGTCTCGGTCACGGTAGACGACGCCGCTGAGGCGCAACGCGTCCGCGACGCATTCTCGGAGTTCGGCGGCGATCGGTCCTGATCGCTGCGCCAACGCGTGTGCGGCGGCGGCCTCTGTCTGTCCGCTCTGATCCGAGCGTGCTGTGAGGATGGAAAGGGCCGGGGCTGAGCCAATCTCAGGGCAGGCTCACAGGTGCTTGCTGGGGGCTGGCCCGCGTGCCTCCACCCCACAACCCCTGGCTGATCCCCGCCTCCTGGTCCTTCCGGCGCATAACAGAGACTATGCTTGCTTGCGGGGCCGTCCACCCTTGGCCCCGTTCTGGCGCGCGGCGGCTACTTTGGCCGGGTTGGTTGCCCTGCCACCTGCTGCGCCAAGCTGTGCGGCCATTCAGCGCTCCGTGCCGAACATACCCTACACGAGGCTCGGAACGTAGACATCAGCATCCAGTGACGCCCAGTGCAGTGACAGTCCTGACAGTGCGACAACGCCCATCCGGCCATGGCAATTCATGCTTGACATACTAAAAATCTCAAATTACTTAAACTTCTAGTTTTTTCAGTTTATGGTCAGGCAATGGAAACGATCGAAGTCGATTTTGAAGTATGGAAGGTGCTTACGGCACGCCGCTCCTCGAAAGAGGTAACGGAAAATGATGTTTTGCGTGAGCTACTTGGGTTGGAAGCTGCTGCGTTGAGCACAGACGATGGGCCTGGATGGACATGGAAAGGAGTCAATCTGCCTAATGGCACGGAACTGCGAGCCGAATTCAAAGGGCGTGAATATACGGCGAAAATTACTCGAAATGAGTGGGTACAGGACGGTAAGGCAATGAGTAGCCCGTCCCAGGCTGCCGCATACATCACCGATGGCGGAGTGAACGGCTGGACGTTCTGGGAAGCCAAGACTCCGGATCGGGAAAGCTGGGTGGCGCTCGATGTAATCCGTGAGCTGGCTACACATCAAGAGCAGCATAAGGCTCAAGAGCCGCACAAAGCGGCCAGCTATGAATACTGGAAAGGCGTTATGAAGCAACTCAATAGATTAGGAGAGTCCCTCACAAGCTATTGCGATCATAGCCATATTAATGAAGCGATGAAAGCGGCAGTTAAAGCCGGTGAAGGTAAGCGGAAAAACCTGAACCATGCTTTTTGGTCGATCCGTGACTGGCATGCGTTCGTCGAGACTTTGAATGGACGCTTAGCTGGAAAAAGTGATTCTGAAACCAAAGCTGTAAAAGCGATTTTAGAAGACATGAAGACAGACCAGCTGATCGCCAAAATGTCCGAGCGTGACCTAAATCGGCGTTGGGACACTCTTCTTGAGAACTGACTGTCCATTAGCAGCAGTTGTCTGGTTTGGCAGAAAAATTTGATGATACGATGGCGACTGTTCTGCAGAAATTTGCATTCATGAAGCCAACTGGGCCGGCCTGCGCCGGCCCAAAATTCTGTTTAATATTAGATCTTGAGATCGTCCGGCTCCGTCCCGGCGACAATGGCCTCCCGAAACCATACCGGCTGCCGACCCCGTCCTGACCAGGTCTGCTCCGGATTGCCGGGATTGCGGTATTTCGGGGCGGGCGTGGCGCGCTTCGTGGTTTTGGCGTCTGTGAGCTCGGACAGGGAAAACCCATATTCGCGGGCCTTTTCCTCCAGATCACGTCTGGCCTCCGCCTTACGGCGGTCGTCATAATGGGTAATGGCCTTGTCGAGCTCTTTCTTGAGGCGCTTCAGCTCGTCCAGGCTCATGGTGTCGAAATCAAGATCAGACATGGGTATCCTTTTTTTAAAAGTCATCCGTTCTCTACAACCACGGGGCCTTAAAATAAAGGTGACAATAAGATAGCTGCACCTGGAATTTTCCTGCCTCTCTTTGCTGTAGGGGCATAATGTCCAATTGGCGGCATATACACAGCGAGAGGCAAAGAAAA
>NZ_KQ976357.1 GCF_000346485.2 Scytonema hofmannii PCC 7110 | reverse complement strand
CTCTTGCACCTGAATATACTTCTATAGTCTGAGAATTTAGAGACTGTCTCCTTTTTTTCTTTTTCAGCAAGCCCTAATTAAGCCGCTTTTTGTTCATTACTGATATCTCCCGCATTTAATGGATCTATGGCTGATTGGTCGATTAATGCTTCTCGATCTTCCAGGGTTTCTAGTTCAGGGGCTTGTTCTGGGTTTGTCGCGTAAAGCCTTTTGAGTTCGGCTAGTGACACAATCCCTGGGTTTTCTGGAATGATTAGGTTGTCTTTTGGAACTCCAGCTTTGAATAACTCAGCTTGAACCATTTCGCGGACTGGGGGAATTGAGAATCCACCACCAGCAACCACTATGGGGTGTTGTCGTCCTATCACGCTTAAACTTTCTAAGGCATAGGCTACCGGACTGTCACGAAGCCAGTTCTTGATAGCGATCGCGAGTACATCACCTATTTCTGAGCCGTCTGGTGCTTTTGCAATAGGTTTTTCATTCTGCCATTCTGAGGTTTCCAAAACTTTTCTTAACTGAGAGGACTTGATTAATTTGGAAGAATCTTTTTGGCTAGTAGCCTCAGCAAACTCCCGAATTAAAGTAGCAATTCCTCCACCTCCGTTTGGAGTACAAGCTCCGCGTTTAGGCAGCTTGCCTAGGTTTGAATACTCGGTCACAGTTGATGTTCCGAACCCTATGTCAAAAACATAAAAGGTTGGATGCTTGAGTTTATCTAGTTGTTGCTGAGCGTGCAAAGCCGCGCCGTAGCCTTCTGGAAGTCCAGTAAAGCCCGCTTTATCAAAATTGAGCTTGTATTTAATGCCATCAACTTTGAGCCACTTAATTTGCTTGACTGACTCAAACAACTGTGAAGGGTGAGCTAGAGAGAGCGTGGTCAATTGCAAGTACAGTGACCTGTTCTTCTCGCTTGCGCCACTGGAGAGGTCGTAAAGGGTGTGAAGTCGGGCTAGAGCACCCAAAAGCAAGATAGGGAAATATGTAATTTTGTGGTTTGGGTCATCGGTCATCGCAATGTAGGGCTTGCCCTGGAACCGAGCAGAATCACCCACAACCCAGTGCTCTATAAGCTCCTTGCCGTCTTCACCCTTGCCCCGACTCATGGAAAATGAACCCAATTCCCCAAAGGGCGAGCTGTCAACCTGGCATATTAAGGAATCCGAGCGGATTACATCGGTCACAGCTTTTCCATCAAGGAAGGCAATATATTTCTTGGTGCTTCTAGCTGCATCAATTGCCAGCGTTACTTTTTTCTTGGGCTGGCTAACCCTCGGCTTCTTGGTCTTAGCTGCTTTCTCCGTGTCCTCCGTAGGCTCTGTCTCTGCGGTAATCTGTGCATTTTCAACTGTCACATCTCCGAATTGGGATTCTTGTACTTCTACTGCTGCTTGTATTGCTGTTTCGCCCTTTTTGCGTGGCATTGACTTTCCTCCTTATTAAAAATTCTCGCAACTGTCACACAGGACAGACTAAGTAGACAAGTTGTGTTTATTACAATTTCGACTCTCGCGTTTCTAAAAACTGTTTAAGTGCTGTAGGCTTGTTTCTGACTGTTTCGGACTGCCGAAACATTGATGAAACCGTCGAAACACGAAACAGAAACAGTTTCAGAAACAGGTCTGAAACAGATCTGAAACACGGAACCGAAACAAACAGAAACATAACTAGGTATTTTTGCTACCCGCATTTTGTCGGTGTGGCAGATTCGATAGACTTAGACAACCTGTGCTGTATGGCTTCTTTGACCAATGTCTCAGTCAAGTTGGAGCGTGTCCGGTTTTCTTGGTTCGCCCACTGTTGCAAGAGGTCTGCAACTTCGCGATCGCACACAAACATGATTCTAGGACGGTATCTATCACGGTCAGTCGTTGTAGCCATGAAGCTCCTTTATATAAGCTGTTTGCTGCCTAGTGGCAGTAAATAACCTATAGAAAGGCTTGCCCCGTTACATTCCATGTGTCCCCTATCTCTTGGTTAAGTGGTCGGTCAGCGATTTAATTGTCAAGGTTCGGATTGCAAACAACCGATAGCCGTGCAGATATGGCACAGCCATACAGTGTATGCCGTGGGTTGAAATCTTTGTGTGGAGAGCGTTTCAGTTGTCTTTTCCCTCCACACTTGCTATAGTAAATGAAAGATTCAATAAGTGTCAACAACATTCTGAAACTTTTTTTGTTTTCGGAGCGAACAAAGAAAGAGTAGACTAAAAGCTGTAGACACTTGCTGATATTTGTAGCCGTTTATGGGGAAATCAAGACGACCAAGGATGATGTTTAGTTGTACCGAGGAGGCTAGAAAATATCTTGAGATGTGGGCGACCGAAGAGGGTAGGAGCACCAGCAATATTATTGAGCGCATTATTAGCGAAGCGATCGCTGCCAAGTACTCTTTAGAAGTTACGGAAGTGATGAGCAAACTATACCAACGCCTACCCCCAAAAGAAACTACCCCTGCACCTAATGAGAATCAAACCATCGCTCAGCTAGTCAAAGATAATTATCAAAAACTTATAGAGATGAAATGCATTAAGCCAGAGCGGCTAGTTGCGCTGATGGCAGGAGAAAAGCCCAACGCTTCTGATCTTACCAAGTTAGCCCACAACTTAGATTTAGATGAAGAATACGTAATTGAATTGCGTGATAAAAGTTTCCCTAAAAAATCACAAACACCTAAAAAGCAAACTAATGGAACCACTTGAGTATTTACACTCTCCCGACTGGAAAGTATTGATTGGCAAGGACACTTTAACCATCCAAGCGCCAAGCCAATCAGAAGCGACGGAACTAGCTGACACTGCATCCGAACAATTGGCACTAGCGATCGCTAACCTAAAATTTAAATCTGCCAAGATTATTTGGGAGAATTGCCAGCGCCCGTTTAAAATCTTGGCAGCAATGGCTGATGATAACGAAACACCAGCCCCGTCACCAATTGTGACACCAATGATATTTGGTATGAATTTTAATTACGACGCTGCCGATTTGCGGATTTTGGCGCAAATGCAAGAATCAGAAAAACCGATGTCACTGGTCGGGATGACTGGTCGTAACGAAGATATACAGCGTTTTGCTAATGCCCCGTTGCTGGCAATGCTTCAACGTCCCAGAGACTACGCTTGTCAATTGGATCTAACAACTCTGTGGCAACCGGATAGCTTGGAGGATTTAAAGCGAGAGTTGTGGCGATCGCGGCTAACGAGCTGGAATAATTACCGGGCTGCATTACCTTGGACTCCGGCGGCACAGTTTAGCAGTAGTTTTGAAATGGTTGAATTCACGCTTTACCCAGATGCGCCAAAGATTCCTATGCGTTTGGTCACCATTCATAATTATGAACCAATTGAACAAGCAGCTTGGGTATGAGGACAAATGACCAACGCTAACCAATCAGAAGATATCAACGCACGGCTGAACGACATTGACGATCGCTTAGAGCAATTGAGTGATGAGCATCAGCAAGCACTAAGAATTAGACTCAGCAAAACTTTGATTGCATTTGGGAATATTTGCTCAGGCAAGGCGGTAACGGTAGTAGACTCTGACCGTTGGTTGTTAATTCAAAAATGCAGCAAAGGTTTTACAGTAAAGGATGTAGAATGACCAACACCTCAGAACCACCTAGCAATAGGCTAGACCGGATAGAAGCGATTCTTGAACGAGTAGCCAACCAGCAACAAAACAATACAGCAGCAATCGCTTCGGGCGGTAGCAGCCCACCTACAAGTTAGCGCTAATTAGAGCTAACTTCCATCTATTAAATGTGAGTGCGATTGGCTTTGCCACCGCCCAAAAGGCTGTAAAAATTTTTTCAACCTACAAATTCATTCAATAGCTCGATTTATCACCTGTAGCATTCAGCACAAAGTAACCCATGTTAAGCAGACATCCGATAGCGGAAACTTATGTCCTGCATGGTTAAGCGCTTCAAGATTTCATAGTAGGAGTCTGCCAATATGGCACAGGAAAGATTATAGTAGGTGCAGAGAAGGAGATGGGAGATGGGAGATATGCGTGCAAAACCAAAACATTGCTGGGAGATTAGCCCAGAAATTTTGAAGGAGGCATACAAGCAGAGGAAAATCTCAATTGATTTTTACATTGAGGGGTTGGTCAAATGCTTGCAACTTGAATCCTCGTTTGAAAAGCGTGGTTCAGTTCGGGAATTTTGCAAAGAATGGGGCATTCCTGAGCGCAGTTTTTATCGTGCAGTCAAGCGCCTCCTACCACTCAACAGTGAGGCAGCATAATACGCCAAGGGCTGCACAAATTTGCACTACCTTTATGTATAAAAGACTAAACGCTTGATGCAGCGCGGGTTTGAAACACCAAAACGTGATAATCTAGACAACGTTCAAAAAAAATGAGGTGACTTTTCAGAGCCACCAACACTATAGGGGATTCAATCCCCATATTTAGAAAACATACTTTAATACTACTACGCATAGTAGAGCCTTGACTACTTGCCCGTAGTTTGACTCTGAAAAGTTGCCTCTCCACCAGTGAGGAGAAATACCATGGAGAGAGCAACAACGACCAATAATAATAGCATAACCGAAACGACTTCGGATAATACAGATCGGATTGACTTTGAGATAGACAGAAATCAAGTAGCACAACACCTAAAAGCGCTTGGATATAAAAAAGGGGACACGGTATATCTTAGAGGATTCTTCCCTAGTGACGATCCGCGCAAGGCAACAGACCTTGGACGCAAACAGCAAGTAAGGTCGCTGGATCGACTAATTGAGATTACTTATAGGTGGCAGCATGAGGGTAAAGGTGTCTACCTGGTAGTCAATGGTGGTGGACACAAAGATGAAGACGTAAAACAGTGCCGTGCCATTTTTTACGAGCATGACAATCTAGATAGAGAGTTGCAACGTGAATTGTGGCAAAGGTTGGGTTTACCTCAACCCAGCTTACAGGTGGACTCTGGCGGAAAGTCAATCCATAGTTACTGGATTTTTGAGACTCCTTTGACTGATGTTGAGCATTGGAAAAAACTACAAAGTGACTTACTGGAGTACTCCGACGGCGATCGCGCAATCAAGAATCCATCAAGAGTAATGAGGCTCGCTGGTTGTAACCATATTTCGATTGCGAACGGTATCCATCCTTCAACAATCATTCTTGACACGGGAAAGCGCTACAGTTTTGAGGAATTGAGGTCATCTGTGCCAGCACCAAAGCAAGATTCAAAGCGACAGAGACCTTTGAACTTTGAACCTCGCACCACTTTTGATGACATCCCGCTCTATAACTGCTTAACCAAAGATGATAGACAGCTAATTGACAATGGCATAGGTGAAGGTAGCCGCAACTTGAGTGGCGCAAAGCTTGCCCGTAATATTATTGGCACTGCGGCGAGAATAACTTACTTGGGGCATAAATATGAGGGAGACCCTAGACAACTGTTTGACACCTATTGCTCTAGATGTAGCCCCCCCTTGGATGACTTTGAATCGGATACTATTTGGCGGTCTGCCGAAGGAGACAACCCAACAGCGACACTGACCGATGACGCGATACAAAATTGCATCAACTCCTATCGACGGCAGCAATTGGTACCTGACCACCGAATTTTCACAGCTGATATGCACTTGGCTGGTGGAGGACAGCCACCGATAGGAGAATTGAGCTTGCGCGATCGCATTCTGGAAATCATCTCACGCGGTCTGGGAGCATCTGGGGAGAAACTTGCTCTACTGGAGTTGGGTAAACAGACCAATACTCAGCCCAAAGAGATTGAGGCGATCGCCAACCTGCTGCGCCAAGATTTAGATGTGGAGGAAGGTAGACAGGAGAGACGGCAAGAAATCAACGAATTGCTAGCCCTTCCGGACGATTCTTTAGACTTAGCTGACTTTCTGCCCAAACAACTAGCTGAACCACTCAAGCTGTGGTGTAAGTGGCTGAATATCCCTCAATCTGTAGCACTGACAGCAGTACTGACCACAGCTTCTACCCTACATCCAGTTGGGACAGAACTAGTGATTCACAGAGGGATGGACTTTTCTGTACCACCCATTCTGTTCTCAGCAGTGGTCGGCGAAAGTGGACAGAAGAAATCACCCGTTTACAAAACTTTAATCAAAAAACCTCTGAGAGTTCTTCAAAACGAAGCTCTCGAAAATTACGAGCAACAATTGATACAATACGAACAGGAATTAGCTGAGTGGGAGAAAGAACCTGGCGATGAACCCAAACCGAAAAAACCAGGGATGCCCGTTTATTTTTTCACAGATGCCACTGGAGAAGGGATTAAAACTCAGGCACAGGAAACCCCTTATAAACCAATGTTTGCCCTAATTGACGAATTGGCTGGGCTGTTCAATTCAGCTAACCAGTACCGAGGTGGTAAAGGGTCAGACAAACAAGATATACTCTCCTACTACGATGGTCTTGGTCAAACTGTTCTACGTGCTACTGGAATCAAAGTTGACATTGAGCGAATTTACGTTTCCATTTTTGGTGGCATTCAGCCAGATGTATTGAAGGAACACACTAAAGACCTGAGAGACGCTGATGGGTATTGGGCAAGGTTTCTGTTTGTCAATCAACCATTGGCAGCATCGCAATTGCCAGATGACAGCGCTGATATTAATCTCAGAGAGTTGCTTGCAGGGTGCTATCGTCACATTGCTTCGTTGCCACAGTGCGAATACAGACTTTCACGGGCGGCGTTCAAGCGCTACCAGGGAGTCTATAACCAGCTTGAGCAGATGCGGGTAAGCCATCCACAACCAGGGATGAGGGCTGTTTATTCCAAGATGGAGGGCTGCATAGGTCGGTTAGCGTTAAATCTCCATGTCATCAAAACTAGCGTAGACAGAATAGACACCCCTGTCTACGATGAGATTTCACTCTTAACGATGAACCAAGCGATCGCGCTAGCTGAGTTTTACATCGGGCAAATCAAGATGCTCCACGCTGACAGCAAGGCGGAATTGGGCGAGTTACCAGCGCTGCTTGCCAAAATCCTGCAACTGGCTCAATCCAAGGGGAGGTTATCGGCAACTGCGGCTAATCAAGCAATTCGTGCTATCAAATCCAATTCTCAAGCACTTGATTGTTTCAGGGAATTAGAAGTCATGGGCTACGGGAAAGTTGAAAAAGATAAAAAATCTTGGTTTTTCACTCCTATCGTAGACATCGTAGACGGAATCGTAGACGGAATCGTAGACGGTTCAAATAGTAATAAAATCAATGCTTTCAACCCTATCGTAGACATCGTAGACACAATAGACGATTTTGCAGAAAAAGAAAACTCGCCTTCACTAACTGGATTGAATGAACCAACTTCTACTAACCGCCCAAGCGAAGTAAAAAAACCCGAAAATAACACCCCCGTCTACGATGTCTACGATTCGTCTGAAACCCTTACTACTAAAGGACAAACAACCGTAGACAAAATCGTAGACACCCCCGTCTACGATAGTGAAAATGTCTACGATAGACCTACTGATGAGTCGCTCAAACCGTTGGGTTTTTCTCTGAAAGTGGGCGATCGCATTAAGTGTTACCCCACCCTGACCCACGCAACTAACAAGTGGGAGGTCACGGCAACTGTGATTCAGATTGAAATCGAGCAAGGCTGGTTTTTGGGCTGCATCGTTGAATACCGCGACAAGAAGAAATGTTCTGTCAGCGCTCGTATTGCTGGCGGTAGTTCCGAGTGGATTTTGAGCAAACAAAAGGCTTCATGAACAAAGAACAAAATTCCCATGACGTTCTGCCTGCTCATGGGAATTAACTGTCTTGGCGGGAATTGTCGCGTAAAAAGTGGCGTTATAACAATGTTTTGCAATACTACGGGTGGTGAATTGTAGAGACACCATCCCCTTCCCCAAAATTGTAGCATAGATTTTGCATGAAAATAAAGAGGTAGTTAATGGAGAACTCGGCGGCTCTCATAAGAAATCATAAGGCACAAGCAAGATTACAAGAGTTGAGGGCAGAGAAGTCTAAGAGAACCAATGAGGAAGAAACCATTACCGAGATCGCGGACGCGACATAAAAAAGCTGGCTATCCGTGCATCTGCCAGCGAGCGAGAAAATACGTAAATGTACCTACAATAAGCGTCCATTGCCAAAGGTTGTACAAATTTGTGCAACCTTCAGCTATCAGCCACCATTCTCCATCTGAATGCATAAAGAGGGCAAATGAGGGGGAAATCAAAAATCTTAAGAAATCTTAAGGTAGTCGCAAAATTGCAAGAGTTCAGGGCAGAGAAATCAAAAATCCTGAGAAATCCCAAGGTGCTTGACCTGTGGGTGCGATCGCAACGAAGATAGGTACATCTGTACAGGAGGCACAGACATGGAACCAGAATTAGACGATGACCCCGAAGAATAGGAGTAAACCACAATGCCCAGAAAAACTAAGTTAACCCCAGAGATACAACAAAAAATAGTTGAAGCGATAAGACAAGGCAGCTACTTCTCAGTTGCTTGTCGCCTCAATGGTGTACCAGAAAGTACTGGTAAAGAGTGGCTTGCTAGGGGTAGAGGAACTAGCAGCAATCGACCACAAAACAAGCTTTATGCAGCCTTTGCATCCGAGGTTGACATTGCTGAGGCTCAAGCAGAATCGGATGCAATAAGACGGATCTTGGCTGGGACAGAGCGATCGCAAGTTATCAAAACCAAGCGTCGTTTGGATGAAAACGGCAATATGGTTCCAGTTGAGATAATCACAGAAGAAACCTCAAATCCATCTAATGATATGTGGTATCTCAAGTGCAAATACCCTGAGCGATGGGGAAACCAAAGGATGGACTTTATGGACGCGATCGTCATTTTGATAAGATTAGAGGTCGCACCGCCGCAAGTATTGGAAGTCGCTAAAAATGGGATGGACGATGTTAGGGAACATTTGCGGCGTAGTTTTGAGGCGATTATTGAGAACAACCAAGACTAATGCCAGCGAAAATCCCAGATGAAGTAGTCGCACAAATTTTAGCTGAATCTGACTATTACACCGACGTTCAGCTTTCGGCACGTTGGGGAGTATCGGTAAGAAGTATTGAAAGATACAGAAAGCGGGCTACTGAAGATCCAGTTTTGACGGGCATTGTCGGGCAAAAACGAAAAATTTTGCAGGAGCAATGGAGTGTAAATGCGACTGCTTGCTTGAATGCAGCGCTTATAGAAATGAGACGCCGGTTCTCGCTCGCGGCGACAAAAGAAAACGCTGAAATGATATTGGCGATCGCGGCTTCTGTAAAAATTGTTGGCGAGCTACGAATTGCGATCGATGCTTTGAGGGATACCGATTGACTCAAGAGCGAAAAGCTTGATATCATGCAGTCAAAAAAACGTGTGGTCAAAGCAAAACCCCAGCACTCGCCAAGTCGGGGTTTTTGTGCATAAGTTCGCGCTGATTTGCGCTAACTTGCGACCTCAGCGCGAGTTTCAAAACAGCTTATCCACGAATTCTTCCAGGTCCGATCGCTTAATCCGCCAACTTCTACCAATGACCTTGGCTTTGAGAGTTCCTTCTGTAATGGCATCTCTCAGAAGTTGGCGAGGTAACCCGGTTAACTCTTGAGCCTCAGCAATGGTTAGCAGCAACTTTTCACCTACGCGAACGCGGTCATCCCCAGTTCTGGTAAGCATTGCTTCGATGACTGCTGACAACCGTTCAATAACCGATGGATTCTCGCCAAATTCCGCAATCTCGCCAACCCGGTAAACTTCTGTATCTTGCTGGCTGTGTTCAACTGTCGTGATTTGGCGAGATACTTCTGTCGGGTTTTCGTCAAAATCCGCCAAGTCCTCAGTCTGGGAATCTGCTGTATCTTTCTGCCCGTGTTCCACTGACGCTATTTGGCAAGATTCTACAGCAGGTTTGTAACTAGGCTGATTCAGTTCTTCCTTAAATGCTGCCAGTTCCGTTTCATCAAAATTGGCTGTAGGTCGTGTTTTACCTTTCTCATACCGAACGCTGATTTTTCCTTGCTGGACGAAACGTTCTAGCGATCGGACACTGACCCCAAGGAATTCTGCTGCCTCTTGCTTGTTCATAAAAACTCGCCAAACCCCGCAAGATACTATTGTCACCTTTTGGCGGGATTTGGCAAGGATGTGATAAAGAGAGTATTGGAACGGCAACTAAAACCGCTAGACTGAAACTGTTTCCATAAATGCTAATACTGTAGAAGTTCGTGACCAAGCCAAAATTAGATGATGTTTGTCAAGTACGATGCTTTAACACGGACTTAGTAGCGCAAGTCTGTGACGAATTGCCAGGGGATGAGATACTGGAAGATGCTCATGTGCTCTTGAGTGCTCTAGCAGATAAATCTCGGTTGAAAATCGTTTATGCGCTGGGTGACGGTCGAGAACTTTGCGTTTGTGATGTGGCATCAATGCTTGGGGTTAAGGTGGCAGTTGCATCTCATCATTTACGGAAACTGCGTGACCTGAAGATACTTAAGTACAGAAACGATGGCAAGCTGGCTTACTACTCACTAAAAGACCAGCGTGTTAGTGACATTCTTAACTCCGTCCTCAAGCAGATTGCCAGGTAATTTTTTGATTACGTAAACATTTCCATTTGTTGTCCAAACATTCTAACATTGGTTTGAATGTTTGATTAATGGAGTGCTAGGTTATGGGTGATTGCTGCCAAAACAAAGCTTGTGAACTAAGTAATCTCAGAAAACAGCAGAGTAAAGTCCTCTGGACTGTTTTGCTGATAAACTCTGTGATGTTCTTCGTGGAATTGGGTGCTGGGATTAAGTCAGCCTCTCTTTCGCTAACAGGAGATTCGCTTGATATGTTGGGGGACGCTTTGGTTTATGCCACCAGTCTGTATGTCATTAACAAAGGAAGTAAGGCACAGGCTGGATCTGCACTGTTAAAGGGGATCATTATGTTTCTATCAGCCGTAGCTGTATTCGCTAGAGCTTGGTATCAGCTATTTGTTGGGACAACGCCAGAAGTTAGGGTTATGAGTGCTGTGGGGTTAATCGCACTGCTGGCTAATCTACTTTGTTTATACCTGCTAACTAGGCACAGAAACGACAACATCAATATGTCGTCGGTATGGCTTTGTTCCCGCAATGACATTATTGCAAACACTTCTGTTCTTGGAGCGGCAGGATTGGTATTCCTAACAGGTTCCTTGTTACCTGATTTCATTGTGGGTCTTCTGCTCACATTCGTGTTTGCAAAATCTGCTGGTTTGGTTCTTTTGCAGTCTTGGAGAATATTACAGCAAGCTTAGATGTAGCAGGCGTCAAACAGCAGTATTGACATCATTTGGCAGATTGCGTTACCCGAACACCAAACTCACCAGCGTGCTATGTAGCTTTGAAGTTGTGACTAGGAGCTAGAAGGTGTGAGGGCGATCGCCCTCAAAACATACCATCCAGCAAGTCAGTGATTTCTTGCTGTGCTTTTGAGCGGTTGTCATCATAAATCAGCAAGGTGTTGACTTGCTTGTGCCTGCTGAGTTTTTGTACTTTCCTCACATTGCCATCAGTAGCGTCCAGTGCAGCTGTGATAGCCGAATGCCTGATTCTGTGGGGAGAGACTACCTTTTTGATGCCAGCCTGTGAGCAAAGTCTTACAACTGTCTTACGAATACCGTCACCAGTGAGCCTGTGTCCCTGGTTGGCAAAGTCTAGGGAAATAAACAGAGGGTCAGTTGACGATGTACTACCACGATAGTACAGCCAATCAGCGATCGCGTCAGTTGTGGCGGTTCCCAGGTCAATCACTTCGGATTGAGTACCGCGTCCTTTACCCAGAATACGCAGTGTCTTACTAGCTGGGTCAAAGTCGCCAACGTTAAGCTGGCTAACTTCATTCCTTCTCAAAGCATTGCCCCACAACAATCGCAACAGAGCATAGTTACGCTTGCCAGCAATGCTACCGCGATCGCACTGCTGCAAAACGGTTTCAAAAGCTTTTGGGTCAATTCCGGTTGTGTCTCGGTAGTGCTGAACCTTCTCGCCTGAGACATTGTTAAGTGAGTAGTTGCATACACCCAACTTTCTGCCCATGTCTACCAAGTTCTTGAGGGCAGCTAACCTACGGTTGATGGTCGCTTCTGCTAGAGGTGCTTTTCTGCCTTCACCGGACATGAGTTTCGCCTTGTACTTCAAAACCACAGCAACCGCTTGCTTTTCCTCTAGGTGAAGGAATTCTAGTACGCTGTCAGTAGTAGCTTTGTGACCCGTCATGGTTTGGAAGAAGTCGTTGATATCTTTCTCGTATGCTTTTCTGGTATTGGGCGATCGTTTATCGGCAAGCAGCTGAGCTAACACATCTGGATCGGTGTCAAGTGTTTGGAAGTGCCTTTCAATTTTCGCATTAAGGGAGGCTGTCAATTGCGTGATAGAAATATCAGTATCTGGCATCTCTTGATATTGCATATAAATCACTCAGTACGATATCGATAAATTTCCTTTCCGATAACACTGGCATTATTTAACCCCATCTGGGGGTGATGGGGTGTAAATTTAAAACGGCATTTCATTTGCAGTTTTCACATTTGCCAAGGCTGCTTTTGCAATCTCCCTCCAGTTCACCGACTCATCATAGGACACCTTGATGTACTCAGACCCACACCAGACCCGACAGAACAATACGCTGTCATCGTCACCGGGTGCAGGCATGATTGTCACTGGTGAGAGCAGCTGTTGAGGGGTCATGAGTGCCACTGCCACTAGAAGTCCTTTGCTGAAGTGGGTATCGTGTCCACTTTCCAAGATATAGACCCTATCAGCTGCAATGGTGGCTAGTAGCTTGTGGCAGGGTTTACCGCGTCTTTCGGTCTGCTCAAACTTCAGTTCTTTGAGGTATCCAGTTAGAGCAGTTGCGGTAATAGGTTTGGGGTTGCGATCGCCGTCCAGACTGTACCAAAGATGTCCGTGCTGTCTGTTGCAATAGATTTTGCAGCTGCCAGCGTCGTTGTGGAGTCCTAGCTTGGGCTTGTCCAGAGCGGTTATGAGGCGTTTGAGCAATTCTTCTTGACGGGTCAATGCTGCTAGCAGCTGTGCTGTATCGTTGGTCATTGGCTATTAGTGGTTAGTGGTTGGTGAATCCACTTGGCGGTGTCGGTTTCCGTCCCGCCAAAGTGGTGAACCCGAAGGGTGGTCACTGGGAAGAGGTTTCCCAGTGTTTGTACTACATAATTAGTACATTAAGCAGCTGCTTGTCCCAACAACTCTTCGACCTTCCTTGCCACAGTTCCAGGCAACCAATCAAGGTCGGTGCGATCGCTCTTATCACTGCAATACTTGGCAATCAGCGTGGGTAAGCTCTCCAAAAATTTAATCTTGGTCTTGTTTGAAGCTGCGATCGCAAACTCTTTCAAAATTTCGCATTTAGTTGCTGGAGCAAAACCTTGCAACACACCCCGAATTTGCGCCCAAGTCCGTAGGTCGTAGAGTCGCCGTGCAGTCTCTTGGATCTCACCGTAAGGTATATCAGAAGCGGGTTTTACCGTGCTGGTTAGGTTTGGGCTGGCAAGCAAAGCTCTAACTGAATCCGCAAGGACTGTGGGGATGCTATAGAGGTCTTTTTCAGCTGCCTTACCCACAATATTGATATAAATTGCAATTTGACCGGGCAAATTTCGCTCAAGTGCTGGTTCCCGTCTCATTGCTTCCACTAACGCTTCTGGATGTGTCAGGGCGAGCGCTCTCATCTCTTCCCAAGTCTTGCACTTTAGGATTTGCTGTGGCAGGTCTGGTGGCAAGATGGATTCCCGCGCTTCAACTTCTGTGAGGCACTCCGTTGGGCGGGTTCCCCGACTTAAAGGAAGTGCCGAACCCGTAAGGGTGATTTCCGGTTCCTCATCTACTCCCCATTCGGAGGTGTCATCCTCTACCAGATTCACCCATTGGCTAGCGCCTACAGCTTGCACCAATGCTTGTGATACCTCATCCTCAACATCGGCATCAAACTTGGTTGCAGATTCGCGCAGGCGTGCGATCGCCCCCAAGGCTTGCTCTAATTCAGCTTCCAGGGTGCGGTATTGGTTCAGTTGTTCTGTTAATGCTTGGATCTGGGATTCGATGGAATTGATTTTTGTGCTAAACATAGTGGTACTTCTTTTTAAAAAAACGTGCGGTTGATTTTTTTTGGGCGCTGTCGCTGTGGTAGGTTGACAGCGCTTCGTTATGGAAATTTTTCTGTAACGGTGGTTGGAGAGGGTTGCACAAATTTACGCAACCCCTTGTTTTTGAAATTAAGCAACCTTGCGAGGTCTACCACGCTTGCGCTTCGGTGTGGTCGCTACAACTGGCTCAGGTAGCGGACAGAACTGAAAGTTACAAGGGTCACAGCTGAGAGGTGTCGCGGTTGTCCAATTGGTGTGCAGCATTGTTTCGTAGTCGATGCCCTCAAAGCTGCTCAGAACGGGCATTTCATTTACTGTGTCAATTTTTGGAAAATTTGAGGTAGTAAATCCTGTAGAGACAGTTACTTTGCTGTTTTTGGGAAAATTTCGTAGATTGGCACGTACCGCATCAAAAGTCCTGTGCCACTGTTCCCAGTACTGCTTGTTTTCGGCGTTGTACTCTTCAAGTAACAGTTGTCCCAAAGCTTGTGTTTTGGGTGTAGGTACAAACAACTCTTCTAGCTGGTCTAGTTCCTGCTGTTGTACATCGGAGGGTGTTATTTCAGGTCTGTTCATGATTTCGGTAAGGGTTTTCTTTGTTGGTGGTTGAGGAGTAGGGGTGCTTGTGGTAAGGGCGACTAATCCAGCGATGAAATCCATAGCCATTAGGGCAGTGAAGGCGATCGCAATGATGAGAACTAGGTTGTTGAGTATGTCTTGCATGGTTGAATCTCAGGTTGATTAGTTAACTGTTGTTAGTTCTATTTAAGCAACCTAAATAATCAACTTAAAGGTACAAAAGTACTATTTACTATTAGCGTTTTTGTAGGTTGATTAGAAAACATCATTAACCGCTCTATGGTTGATTAATTCAGTTTGCGGTGATAAGGTACTCTATAGTTGATTAGAGTTGATTATGCCGAAGCAAAACACAGAAGCGATCGCCTACGCCGATACTGGAACTTTTGACAATGGAGAAGGCGAACAATTCCCCATTGATTCTCCCCAGTTCCGGGAATGGTTGATGGTCGAGGATAACACCTCATTTAGGTTTGAGTGTGGCGATAACAGCTACCGCGCTAGACGCGAAATCTACACTGGTAGCGTTTACTGGTACGCCGTTAAGAAGGTTGCAGGTAAGGTTGTGCGGCGTTCCATTGCTAGACCCGATTCGGTTGATTTAGCAACCTTAAAAGCGGTTGCTGAAACTATTAGGAAGCCAGTTGAGAAGAAGGTTGATTCAGCAACCACAGCGTCAGTAACAGACACGGTTTCTAAGCAACCAATTAGGCAACCAGAAATTGATGAGTTGCGATCGCTACTCAATGAGCAAAACTTGCAAATAGCGGGGTTACAGACAGAGCTACTTGCCGTAAGAAACGAACTGGCGGAACTCCGAAAAAACTCACTACCCCGTCAGAAAGCAGCATAACTGACGGGGAAAAATTACAGGCAGCAAAGGGTAGAGTACTCAAGAACTGGCGACTTGCTAAAGCTCCAGAGAAGAAAGAACGCATAGCTGAAGCACTTGACCGATTTATTGCGGAAATTTCTGTACCAATGTCTACACCTGCTTCTATACCCAACAGAGAGCAATTGATAGAGTGGGTACAGTTTGCACAAGAAAGCTTGGAGCTTGGACGCTATAAGGATGCCTTGAGAGATTTAAGCCAAGTGCTACGGATTGCTAGGGGAGAGGGGGAGGCGAAACCCAAACCCTATACCCCACCTCCAGACGGCACAGCTGCACCACTGGTTGATGAAGTTGTTGCCAAAAGGAAAGAAAAACGAATCTCTCAGGATGAATTTTGGGTTTCTCTCAAAGCGATCGCCCAA
The DNA here is from genome assembly GCF_000346485.2 of Scytonema hofmannii PCC 7110. Taxonomy (NCBI): domain Bacteria; kingdom Bacillati; phylum Cyanobacteriota; class Cyanophyceae; order Nostocales; family Scytonemataceae; genus Scytonema; species Scytonema hofmannii. The sequence continues at coordinate 4,666 of NZ_KQ976357.1, read as the reverse complement.
CGCTGTGGATTCCAAATCTTCAAGCGCCTGAACGCTGGGCAATTACGAGATGATTGGTATGCCACAAGGGCGGACAATATTGGCTTGGAAGTGGAGAGCGGTTATAAGGACTACGACCTTGTTGAGTGGTTGAAAAAACAAAACTTACAGGAGTAGTTATCGTAACGTTACGATGACTAGGGCAGTGCTGCAACAACTAACCCCTAGTACTACTGTTGTACTAGGGGTTAGTTGTTAGCGAAGCCTTCTCCTTTTGGTTAATATCCTTTTTCGGATTTCAGAAAGTTGAGCTTGCTGCCATTGGGGCAATTTGGAAATATTGTACGCATGGCAAGCAACACAAATACCTTGATGCAATCTTTCAAAGTGAAATCCGCAAACACTGCACGGTTGTAGTTCTTTCATTTGTTTCTAATAGTAATTAAGAGTTTGTTTCATACCCATGCTCTTCGTTGCCATGCAGTTTCTTGGTTTCAACAAGTAAGATGAGAGCTTTTCTAAGCTGCTTGGTTCCTGGCTTATTCCCATCCCATTTCCGACTATTCCGGATTGCTTCAAACTTCACTGGTTTTGCGATCGCAGAGTCTACAATCTCCACAATTTTTGTTAAACAAGAGTCTTCAATCGGTTCGTCCACTTCGATAATCTCAGGCTCAGATGCTTCTATTTTGAAAGCACTTTCAAGATGTGCGATCGCATCTTTGGGGGCAAGTTTTTCACCTTGTGGGATGGGAGAGGGAGACGGAGCGGGGGAAGCTGTGTGATGTTGGTGTAACTCTGGGAAGAATTTAAGTAGCGTCCTGGCTGGATCTGGTTGTCCGTTGCCTGGATGCAATTCTGTCTTTAACCATTCGGGGACTGCACCCAACTCCCCTCCTTTAATTGGGGTTCCGAAGTTGTCAGGATTGGCTTTAAAGTACTCGCCACTAGCAACATTAATCTTTCGCAAGCCTCCAGCATTTACAGACTTAGCCACACACCCAATGAATGACACCCCTTGCTTGAATGTATCTGCTAGCCCTGCGGTTGCTCTGCCCACAACTGAAGTTAAATTGCTACCATGCAGAACAATAATGAGCGTTCCACCAGTCTTAGCGAACCGAGAAAGTAAATATTGAATTGCCCAAGTGCGATCTGATTCCTCAAGTAAAGAAAGTAGCCGCATGGCTTCATCAATAACTAGTAACAGGTTTTTGTGGCTGTATGGCTCGCACCCATCTAGCCCCTTAAGGAACCTCAATAAATCCTGAGCTACAAATTTATCTGCTGTGTCAGCATCTTTACCAGAATACTTAAGGGCAGAATGCAACTTACAAGCAAAGGGGTAAACATCCACACCTGCTGTGAAATATTGCGTGTTTAGGTTGGGGTCAATTGCCTTAGAAAGTATTGCCAGTATTGCGGCTAAAGTCCCCTTACCCCCTCTTTGAGTTCCTGCGATCGCAATTATTTGTGAACCCATCATTTCATCAATTTTGAAATTGCTTAGTTGCAGGGCATTAATTACAGCGTTAGCTCGCCCGTCTAGAGGCATTGAACCCAAGTTGGCGGGTAATATCTCGTTGCTTGCGTTTAGGACTGGTTGGTTTTGCGCGTGGGGTAGGTCTACAAGGTTGGGTTTTGGCAAGTCCACAAACCGAGGAACCACGGTTTCTTGAATTGCTCGCACCTCCTCAACTTTCACCCTACTGTCAATGGTGACGGTCTGTAGGTGGGTGTCTAGTTGGTCTTTTTTGGGTAGCGATCGCCCAGAGAACTTTTCAAACCACCCCAGTAACCAGCGATAGGCATAGAAGCGCTTTCCTGGTTCTACCTGACTCAGGTAATCGATAACCGTCTCAAAGTAGTCAGAGTAAAGAAATACATACTCTTGAGCGTCGTGCCGTGGTAGAAACTTAATTGTTTCGGCTAGGTGGTTAATTTTGTAATCCTGTCTTGCGTCGTAGTCTCCAGCCCGTGATAAAGCATCTAAGAAATTGCCGCGTACAAAGGGGAGTGGGGAAATGTCTTTGGTACGGGCATAGTGTTCGACCACAAACCACAACCATGCCGCGCCTCCAATCATTCCACCAAGCAGCATGAACGGATTAACAGCATAACAGACTGTACCAACACCAGCTGCTAACAACCCCAGTACGCGGGTTGCATCTGCTTCGTTTTCTGCGGTCTGTGCTTGCTCTAACAGTTGGTCTTTGCGTTCTTGTAACCATTCAGCAACTCTTCCAGCTTCAAGATGCGAGAGAGAAGGATAAAAACTACGTAAGTGTTCGGTTTCGAGTGTGGTAATTTTTGGGATATTATTTTCCATAAGTTCCTCAGTTGTATCCTTACAATTGAGCAGTCCCCAAGGTCGTCACACCTTGGGGATACTGTTTTAGTCTTTGGTTAGTCGCCAAATTGCAAATCCAATCTCACCAGCTAGCATTGTACCGATGTTAAATAAGATGCACAAAATAATGGTCATTGGCACGGTGTAAGAGAACGGATTGCGAGCCGCAAAAGTTGTTACCAGGTCAAATACCCAGATTGTCAAACTGATTAGCCCGGTCGTGTTGCGATCGCGCATACCTGCTGTTTTGTAGTCCTTCCACATCTCCGACACTAGGTCAATCTTTCCACTTGGTTTGGATTCGAGGTCATAGACCATGTGGTCTTGGAGTTCTCTCCTTGCTGAATCTGGGTTTTTACCACGTAGAGCGTAGGCTTCAACTACCTGCAACCCTACGGCAAGAAGAAAAGCCAGGTAGAAGAATGGATTAAAAACGGCGGCGGGAACGTTAAACCAACTCCACTCAGTCTCAAACCACGGGAAAATCGGACGTTGTTGGAACACTGTTTGCCATATTGAATCAGCGCTGATGGCACTGCCCATAATAAAAAGCAACCCACCTACAGCCGCACGACCAGCGCCGCCGTTCGCCACGAATTGGGAAACAATTGCAGCTGAGAATCGAATTGGTAAAGTGAAGACTGTCACTAACCACTTTGCGATCGTGTCAATAATCTGACCAAATGACCGTGGTGGTTGTTTGCCTTTATCACTAGAACCACTTCCCTTAGCGTTATCTGAACTAAAAGCCATAAATTTTCCTCAAAATTAACTAGGTCTACCGTCACAGGCATTCTCGTACTTGTGTTTCCACAACCACTGATTCTGCTCAATCCGTCCAATGCACCGACCTGCTGAGTCGTAAACATAAACAACTTCGTCAAATCCCCAGCCCGTTGTATCTGGCTTGGGATCTCGTCTTGAGTTGTCAAAGTAGCGTCTCATCCTAAGCTTGGTTGCATTAGGGGCTAATCCAGCTTTGTACAATTCCTCTGATGTCTTGGCACGTTCGGAGATCCGCTCGCGCTCGAATTCTTCAGATGTTCTTAAGTTTTGCGATCGCAATTCCATCTCTGCCTTGACTCGTTCTGCCTCTGCATATGCACCAATTTGAGGGATTAGAGGCAGAATTACGGGCATTGCACAGATGGCTACACCCACAAACCCCAATCCGATTTGTTTCTTGTACACCATCTTTTCCTCATCTAGAGCATATGTCTTAAAGTCACTTTTAGTTGATTGACTAGAGCATCCATTAGGCTTAGTCGTTCCGGTGCTGAAAGTTCTTGCTCTATACGATTCATGGCGTTTTCAACTTCATCTCTCACCCCTTCTCCATCTGCATCGTGCATCCATAGATGAAAGCCAATCCGGTACAGCAACCAACACTTTTCTGTTGGGGTCATGTTTTGAAATTGGTTGCCAAAGTAATCAATCATCTCATCAATCAATGTGCTGTCATCAGATGACACGTAGTATCCTACGGGTTTCATAGTGTTATCCTTGTGTTGTTGTGTTTATTGGTAGACACATCCTGTTGGAGGCAATCGCCTACTTTCCACGGCGGGCGATGCCCTCCATCTCAAACAATTTCCCCAACTATGGCTCCAAAAATATCGAGCGCCATTTGCAATTCAACGATTTGGTCAATACTGAGCATTGACAGAAATTGAATTGCTCCCTCAACAACTTGCTCTGATGGGGCTAAAAAATGATGCTCTTGCACCACTTTTTGGAATGCTTCGCAATGCCAGTCGTCTATCGCTTGCACCGAAGTTAAAAAGTTTAGTTGCTCTCTTGTCAGTTGGCGTTCCATCACAGTCCTCGCTATTAATAGGTTGCACAAATTTGTACAACCTTTATTGATTGTTGAAAGCCTCAAACTTGGTTAGGTCAATGGTTGATGCTATTTTTGATACCTTGGCTTTAACTTGTTGTTGAGATAGCGATCGCGTGACTCGCCTGTTAGGGTCATTGCTTGCAAATCGATAAAAGACGTAGCGTTTGCCTCTACCCTCGTCTGTTGAATACGAATATTTCCACTCACCGCGCTCGCCCTGTATGGTGTAGCGGGAAGTACTACCACGAAAGTAGGTACAATCAAGTATCATGCATTCTCCTTAAGCACTCTGCCTGTCTTGTTCAAGTCGTTCTCTGACAACTTTTTCTAGGGCTTTTCTGAGCCAGTAAGCTGGTTCTTGCCCGTCCATTGCCGCAAGCATTCTGATTGTTGGGGCTAGCTCTACAGGTACGTTGTAATTAGGGCTTGCTGAAAAAGTCAGAAAACAGCAAGATAAGAATTGATTAGTTACTCAACAAGGGTCTAATATAAGCAGA
>NZ_KQ976356.1:70152-255281 GCF_000346485.2 Scytonema hofmannii PCC 7110 | reverse complement strand
AAAACATAGAACTACAGCAAGCACAAGCAGCACGTGAGACAGCAGAGCTGAATGTTCTGCAGGTTAAAAAAGCTTTGGAGGAAGAGAAGGCAAACCTTCACAAAGTAAATCAGGATTTTAACAAAATAACTATAGAACTGACAAAATTAAAGCTAAATTATCAAGAAATGGCTGGAAGAGCAAAAAATGCTGAAGTTAAAATGCAGGAAGCTAATAAACAATTAGAACAAACATTAAAAGCCGTTGCAGAAGCTCAAAAATTTTTTACAAATCTTCTAAACTTAGAAGACTCAGAAATACCTCCTAATTTTAAGAAAAAATATAATGAACTAAATAATTCTTATGAACGTTTTTTAAGATTGCTGCCGAGTGAAGTTATAGACAGTCTAAAAAACGGACAAAGCCTGATGAATATGGGAAGATCCTCTTGGGAAGCTGGTGAATCTCAACGCTCACTAGAGTATTTTACCCAAGCCTTAAATCTTTTTCGGGCAGCAGGAGATAAACTTGGTGAAGGTAAAGCACTTACGGCCATTGCGTCAATTTCCTATAATTTAAAAGAATACCAAAAAGCTTTCGATTACCTTCAGCAAGCTTTAGCAATTTTCAAAACAATTAGTGACAAGAGTGGGGTAGCTGCCACGCTCAACAATATTGGTTCAATTTACAGTACCTTAGGACAATACCAACAAGCTTTAGCATCCCATCAGCAAGCTTTAGCCATTCGTAGAGAAATTGGAAACACAATGGGGGAAGCTGCCACGCTCAATAATATTGGCTCAATTTACAGTACTTTAAGACAATACCAACAAGCTTTAGCATCCCATCAGCAAGCTTTAGCCTTCAGTAGAAAAATCGGTGATAAAGCAGGGGAAGCCGCTACACTCTGGAGCATTGGTGCTGTCTACTTAGATTTAGGGGAGAAGCAGGAAGCACTCAACTACTTCAACCAATCTTTGCCCCTTTCTCGCGCCGTTGGCGATCGCTCAGGCGAAGCGAGAACCCTCAACAACATCGGTACTGTCTACTCAGCTTCAGGACAAAAGCAGGAAGCACTTAAGTACTTCAACCAGGCTTTGCCCCTTTCTCGCGCTGTTGGCGATCGCTCAGGCGAAGCGAGAACCCTCAACAACATGGGTACTGTCTACGACGATTTAGGACAAAAGCAGGAAGCGCTGAAATACTACAACCAATCTCTGCCCCTTTCTCGCGCCGTCGGCGATCGCGCTAGCGAAGCGAGAACCCTCAACAACATCGGTACTGTCTACTCCACTTTGGGAGAAAAACAGAAGGCACTTGATTACTACAACTTGGCTTTATCCTTATACCGTGAAATCAAGGATAGGGGTGGGGAAGCTACCACACTCAACAACATCGAAAGTTTGAACCTGCCGAAAAAATGACAGAATATCGTCATTAGAGCCAATGCGGAGCAATTCTTCTTGTATATAATTTTTTACTACGTATACACACGCATTCTACAAAAGAGCCATTTCGTTGACCACCTGATGGCTCAAAGTATCAATTTATTGTGGTTGTGAGCGCTATCACCAATCTTGGGTGTTTTCCCAATTTAAGGTCAATTGTTGGTATTTAAGTTCTAAACTGTCTTAATTAGTTCCCTCCCCTGTCAACCTTATGTTCATGCTTTATGGTGTAACACAAATTTTTCAAGAATAGCTAAAAGGTAGACATAGCAGTATTCTTCAGACCATCTTGCATGATTTGACAAGGATCTCGGCTCAATGCCAACCAGACTAGCTGATGATTTCTTGGTGATGAAAAAGGACAGATAGAAAAGCATTTAGGTTTTATGTTTATCCTCTTGATTAGCATAAAGATGCAAATTGTTTGGAATCGATAAGCATGAAATTCTCACTAATAAAAACTGCAATCAACAGGTTCTCTCCTCATAGGGTCAAGTATTTCTTCAAGAATAGGTTTAGGCGGAACCGTCATGTATATTGCATCACCTCGATACACATATTCTGGAAAATCATAAGGATTAAAAACGCCGTAAGGCATGGTTTTAGAAGAAATCATATCAGCCTGAAGACGTGTACAGTGCTTGAGTCGGAAATCAATCCGCATCTCACCATGAATATCAATCCAGATATGTTTTGGTGATTGCCATTTTTGATAAGATACCCTTCCGACAAAAACCTCATAAGGAATATCTATTTCTGCTAATACTGTAATAATTACTCTGGCTAGATCCTGACAATCCAGATGCTTCATAGCTGCATAAGGGGCAAGAATGGTTTGCAGCACCTCGCAGGGGCTATTAGCAGGCAGATTCTTTTTCTTCATGTGTTTCCTTATGAGCAAGAAAAACTGTTCTTAGCCCTTAGAAAGATAAATGTCTCAACCCACAACAGGTTTTGATGATACCCTAGTTAGGACAATTCTTATTTTAGCCGCAAATCCGACAGGTACATCTCATTTACGGTTTACTGGACATGGTGAAAGTGATAATGGATTACATCTTTTTCAGACACCGAAAGGTAAAGTTGTACTCCCCCAACCATTAGATGCACCTTGCCATGTTATTGTAAAAAAAGAGGAAACCAGTGCCAGTCAATGCTGATAAACCACACTTGTGGAAGCAAGATATTGCCCAGTCTGTAGACCTTTATAATAGTTGGTTCATGGAGTTCGCCCCAAGTGCCTACCGCGACACTCGTATTACCACAACTCAACAAGTCGAATCAGCTTTAGCAACGACTGCTAACCTAACCAACATCACGCCCACTGTACTGCGTCAACATCCATCTATTCTGCCCATACTACGCATGGCAACAGCACCACCTTTGGCTCGCGATCGCCTTATAGGTTTAGCTGGAGTGCTACCCAATCTCGTCAAAAACATGGAAGAGAAAAGCAGGATTCCTCCACGGATGGACAGTGGATTAGTCGATGCTGAATTGATGAAAATTGGTCAAATTATTACACGGTTGGCCGATAAAGACATTTTTCCTTGGTTGGAGAATGAGTTAGAACCGACTGAAACACAAGTCCATCGAGCAGCGACAATTGTTGCAGACCGTCTTTGTGGTGCGTTGACTGACCCAATTGTTCGCAATGCTCAAGAGCGAAGACAGTTGGCATTGATTCGGCAGTGGTTGGAGCAGCGCGGCTACTCATATGTTAGAGGAGGAGCCTCTTTAAGTTTTGAGACGATACAACCCGGTAATTTCTCGTTTCGCCTCAATGTTCCTGTAAGTTTACAATCTGGCAGCAAACAGGTTAATATCCCGATTGATGTTGTCATTATGCCGCTTCAATCTAACCCCGGTGATTTACCGTTACTGATTGAAGCAAAATCTGCTGGCGATTATACTAATCCTAATAAAAGACGCAAAGAGGAAGCCATTAAAATTGCTCAATTGTGGCTTAATTACGGCAACAATGTCCGTTTTATTCTATTCCTTTGCGGTTATTTTGACAGTGGCTACTTGGGTTATGAAGCTGCAGAGGGAATTGATTGGGTGTGGGAACATCGTATTGATGACTTGGCATTATTTGGAATATGACTGCAACTACAGCAATTGAACAAAGACGGGCGTTATTACAAAAACAACTCGATGAAGCCAAAACCCAAATTGAGCGGAACAAGCTGGGTCAGTTTGCCACACCAACTGATTTAGCAACAGATATTTTAGAATATGCCAAGTCACTTTTACCTTCTGACCTCAAAATCCGTTTTCTTGACCCAGCTTTTGGTACTGGCTCCTTCTACTCTGCTTTGTTACGGGTATTTCCAGCATCACAAATTGTTTCAGCAGTTGGATACGAGATCGATCCCTACTACGGGGATGAAGCCATTAAACTTTGGGGTAACACACCACTGAAGTTAAAAATCGCTGACTTTACCCAGGCTACACCTTCTAACAGCAATGAAGCTCTGGCTAATTTGCTCATTTGCAATCCACCCTATGTCCGACATCATCACTTAAGCAAAGTTGAGAAGCTGCGGTTGCACAATAAAACTTCGCAAACAACTGGTATAAAGCTAAGTGGGTTAGCTGGGCTTTACTGTCATTTCTTGTGTATTTCAGATGCGTGGATGGCTGAAAATGCTCTAGCGGGATGGCTAATACCCAGTGGATTTATGGATGTGAATTATGGACAGCAAATTAAAGAGTACCTGCTCAATCGTGTCACTTTGCTGCGTATTCATCGCTTTTATCCAAAAGATGTGCAGTTTGAAGATGCACTGGTGTCATCAGCAGTAGTTTGGTTCAAGAAAGTTTTGCCACCAACCCATCATACTGTTGAGTTTACCTACGGCGGGAGTTTGGCTTCCCCACTCGTTCGAGAGCAGGTTTTGGTGGATGTTTTAAGCTCAACAGCTAAGTGGACTCGGTTTGGAGGGGCGTCTGGTAGCCCCACTTCCAAGTTCAAGCCCGTGTTGCTTCAGGATTTATTTACCATAAAACGCGGTTTGGCAACGGGCGCTAACAATTTTTTTGTGCTGACACCAGAGCAAGTTTCGCTTCACCGACTCCCGACTGAGTTTTTAAAACCAATTCTACCCAGTCCGCGTTGTTTATCAGTTGATGAGATTGAAGCTGATCGCGTTGGAAATCCAGTTTTAGATCGCCAGCTATTTCTGCTCAGGTGCGATTTACCTAATTTTGAGGTGGAAGCGAAGTATCCCGCGCTTTGGAAATATCTTCAACTGGGAGTCAAGAATGGAATTAGCGATCGCTATCTATGCAAACATCGCTCTCCTTGGTACGTGCAGGAAAACCGACCCCCCTCACCATTTCTTTGTACCTACATGGGGCGTGTTGATACCCATCGGGCAAAACCTTTTCGATTTATCTTGAATCATTCAATGGCGACAGCAACCAACGTCTACTTAATGTTGTATCCCAAACCTGCTTTAGCTGACGCATTGTCAAAGAAGCCAGAACTGTTTAAGAAGGTATGGCTAGCGCTCAATGAAATTAAGAGTGAAGTGCTGATGGGTGAGGGTCGAGTGTATGGCGGTGGATTGCACAAGCTGGAGCCAAAGGAACTAGGGCTAGCTCCCGCAGATAAAATTTTTGAGATTTTGAGCCAGCATCAAGCGATGTGTCTGTAAGCTACAAAATTAACCAAGCAGGTTTCTTCAACTTTGTCCGTTTTCTATTGGAATGCCATAACAACCGTAACATTTTAATTACATAAAGCTCTGTCGCTCTCACTAACACTAGGGTTATTTTTTAGATAATCATGTAGCCAATCACAGCTACGCTTGAGTAACCCTTCTAATGATGGATTGATCAGTAGTTTATTATTAGGATTCTCTAAGTCACGCAGAATTATAGATCTATCAGCGCTAGCTGAAGCAAGTAGTTTACCATCAGGACTGAAACTCACACCATTCACTGCATCGTTGTGCCCTGTTAAAGTTGTTACTAGTGTGCCATCTAGCTTCCAAAGTTTAACAGTTTTGTCAGAACTAGCGGTGGCAAGCACCTGACCATCAGGGCTAAAACTTACACCATTGACTGCATCGCTTTGCCCTACTAAAGTCTTTATTTCTCTGCCAATCGCTACACCCCAAAGCTTTACAGTTTTATCCCGACTAGTTGTAGCAAGTGTCTTGCCATCAGGGCTGAAACTCACACTATTCACTGCATCGGTATGACCTTTTAAAGTCTTTATTTCTCTGCCAATCGCTACATCCCAAAGCTTTACAGTTTTATCCCGACTAGTTGTGGCAAGTGTCTTGCCATCAGGGCTGAAACTCACACTAGTCACTGCATCGGTATGACCTTTTAAAGTCTTTATTTCTCTGGCACTTATCAGATCCCAAAGTTTAACAGTTCCGTCAGAACTAACTGTGGCAATTGTTTTGCCATCAGGGCTGAAAGCTACCCTATTAATTCCAGCAGTATGACCTTTTAAAGTCTTTATTTCTTTGCCAGTCGCTACATTCCAAAGCTTTACAGTTTTATCCCGACTAGTTGTGGCAATTATGTTGCCATCAGGACTGAAAATCACATCAGTTACTGCATCAGTATGCCCTGCTAAAGTTTGTATTAGTCTGCCAGTCGCTACATTCCAAAGTTTAACGCTTTTGTCCGAACTAGTTGAAGCAAACGTTTTACCATCAGGGCTGAAACTCACACCAGTGACTGAAGCTGTGTGACCTAAGAGAGAAACAAAGAATTCATTATTTAGTCTCCAAAGCTTCACGGTTTTATCGAGACTGGCTGAAGCAAGCGTTTTACCATCAGGACTGAAACTCACATCAGTCACTGCATCGCTATGTCCTTCAAAAGTTTTCAGTAGTGTGCCATCTACTCTCCAAAGTTTAACAGTTTTGTCAGAACTAGCTGTGGCAAGAAACTGACCATCAGGGCTGAAACTCACATCAGCCACTGCATCATTGTGCCCTTTTAAAGTTTTCTCTAAGGTGCCATCTCGCTTCCAAAGCTTTATAGTGTTATCATAACTAGCGGTGGCAAGTACCTGACCATTAGGGCTGAAATTCACACCATTTACTGCATCGCTATGCCCTCTTAAAGTACTCAGTTCTTTGCCATCCAAGCTCCAAAGTTGAACGGTTCTATCAGAACTAGCTGCGGCAATTATGTTGCCATCAGGACTGAAATTTACACTATTCACTGCATTACTATGCCCTTTTAAAGTCTTCAGTAGGGTGCCATCTCGCTTCCAGAGCTTTATAGTGTTATCATAACTAGCTGCGGCAAGTACCTGACCATTAGGGCTGAAACTCACAAAATTTACTGCATCGCTATACCCTCTTAAAGTACTCAGTTCTTTGCCATCCAAGTTCCAAAGCTTTACAGTTTTATCTCGACTGGCAGTGGCAACTACCTTACCATTACGGCTGAAACTTACATGAGTTACTGCATCATTATGCCCTTTTATAGTTGTCAGTAGTTTACCATCCAAGTTCCAAAGCTTTACAGTTTTATCCCGACTGGCTGTGGCAAGTGTTTTACCATCAGGACTAAAACTTACTTTCAGAATCCCATTGCTATGTGACTCTAAACGATTGAACTCATTAACCTTAAAGATTGCTTGTTGTAGCGCAGTCACAACTTCTCGGGTAGTCTCGGTTTCTGCCCCTAACCTTCGCCTTAATTTTGCTCCCGCTTTTAGAGATTCTATCGAAGCATCGAATTCCCGATTTAAAACCAAAAATGCTTCTGAAGAGGCAGTTCGAGCTTCTATCTCACTTTTTTCAGACTGCCGATGCTGATTAAAAGCGAATATGCTCAATACAGTTGCAATGAGAAACCCAGCCCCCACGCTAACTATGATTAGTCTTTGTCGCTTAATAGCTTCTGCTTGATGTCGAACTTTTTCCTTTTCTGCTATTTCGCGATCGCGGGCTACAGTGCTTTCCTTCAAAAAATTCATCGCCTGCTCAAATTCCGGGTTGTAACGCTTTGCCCAAGCTGCATTGGGGCGGTTTTTCTCCAGCCATTTCATGGCGATGGTGAGTTCGGGATCGCGCCAAAGTCCTGCTCTTCCTTCCCGATAAAGTATTGCAGTTTCTGCCAAACGCCGATAAATTTGAGATCCTTGGCTCTCTGACTCTACCCAATCCTCAAGTTGTTGCCATCCCCTCATTAAACTTTCATGGGAGATATCTAATACGGAATTCCCATTCAGTCTTGTCCCTACAGGTGGCATTAAAAACGAGCAACCAGGAGCACGAAATTGCTCTACAATGTTAATAACTTCTGCTGACTCTGCCTCAGCAACATCGCAGATTTCTTGTAGCTTAGTAGGACGGCGAATGCCGCGACCATCAAAGGCTTTCTCTGTTAGGCATTTAAATAACTTTTCGGCAATTTTCTGACAACGAACGTCGGGTAAACCTTTATAAATTTCATCTCCATGTTGCGACAATGCTTTTGCCATGCTCCCGATCGCTTCATAATGGTACAAATCGAGCGCTTCTCCATCCTGATGATTGTTTGCCCAGTAGTCCCAGGTACGCATCAAAGCGTGTTGCAAAATGGGTAGCTGGTCGGGATTGTCACCCATGTCATTTAGTAGCCGATTCACCAAGCGCTTAGTCATCTTAGCACCACCCACTGCACACGGTCCCTCAATAGCTATGTGACGTTGGTCGCGGGTCATGCGTGGGACTAAATACTGACTGTCATTGAGGGCTTCAGGTAAATCCCGAAATTGGGCACAATCCCCCAGAAAGTCAGAACGCATAGTTATGACAACGTAAATAGGAACGACTTTCTGTCCGGTAGCTTCTAGCAACAATTTTACAAAAGCTGCTGCTTCATCTTTAGAATCTTTGCTCAAAGCATTTTGTTTAAAGCGAAACAGTTCCTCAAACTGATCGACTACCACCAGTAAATTATCATCACTCGGCATTCTAGCCTGCTGCACAACCTCAATGAGTCCTAACGCCCCGCGACGCAAAGTCGTTTCCGTAATGATTGCAGACACGGCATCCTCTGAGTCTGTGCCAAAAACCTTAGGGTGATTCAATGCACGGGCGAGGTTACCAATCGGGTCATCTCCCGGACGGAACACCGCCACTCGCCAGCTTGAGCCAGCTTGAACCATAAACCCATTGTACAGAGAGGGCAACAACCCTGCCCGTACTAGTGAGGACTTTCCACTTCCAGACGTTCCTACCACAGCTAGTAAACGATTGCGCCCCAGACGCCGCAGTAACTCATCGGCTTGACCTTCTCGTCCAAAAAATAAGTGAGCCTCATCGACTTCAAAAGGGCGCAGACCGGGGAAAGGATTGAAGCGAACTTGGGTAGTTACCATCACTGCAGCCCTCCTTGACGTTGAGTCAATTGAACTCGAAATGGTTCTAATGCATGAGGAGAAAATTCTTCAAAGTTTTTGATGACCATCGCTTGGTGAGTGCGGAATCGCTGTTTTTGGTTTGTTTCAGGTCCAGCCACGTACACGGCGATCGCTAACATGGGTTTCGTTCTGCCATATCCAGCAGCTTTTTGTAACTCCCGTAGCTTTGTCCTCAGCCATAGCTCATTTCCCTGTCCATAGTATATAAGGACAGCATCGCAATCGCGTAGACTTTCCTGATGATACTGGCGTACTTCCGCCTCATCTCCTTCAAACATTGATGGAAGTACTTCCAAATTTTGAGACCAAAGATATTCCTCTAAAGGTTCAATGGTATCGAGATCGCGGCGATCGCAAATCAAGTAAACCTGAGTTGGTCCCTCAAATCTTCGCCTTGGTTCAGAAGACGCTTGGCGAGGGTTGAGTTTATCTTGGATGATAGTTTTAAAATCTTCCAAAGAAGTTTGCAACAACTCGGCATCATCCTGCAAAAGCTCAATAAATTCTGACTGTCGAGGTTCAAGAACATTGAGTTCACTCGGTACCCAAACCAAGTAGGAGAATTCCGAATTCTGCTGCTTATGTGCCTTAGCGAGAGAATACTGTAACTCAACCACTGACTGCTCTAATCCTTCCGGGATTATACCATAACGTTGACCCATCAAATGAATCGAGAGCTTACAGTTTTCTAAATTCTCGCGAACCACTCCTGGGAAGTCAGGATTTAATGGTAGCGATTGACCGGGAACAATTACGTAACCCCTCTGTTGGAATTCACGTCTAATTTTATCACGCGCTTCATTCAAATCAAAGGTAGTTTCTGCTAGGTAAATTGTTGTGCCTGTTGATTTGACAGAATTTACTATAGGGCTGGCTTCCTCTACCTTCATCGGCTGGAAAGTTTCGAGAAGCTGATAAATATCATAGGCAAGGTCTTCTAGTTTCGCCCAGTATTTTTTTTCCGACTCAAAACCAAATATTCTGTTAAATTCTTGGGGTCTACCTGTCTGACCCATCTCATAAAATTCATAACTAAGGAGAGATCTTAGTTCTTGAGGTTGTTGCTCGAGAGGTACTGGGGTTTTGATAACTTTAAAAATGCGCGATTTATTACCCGCCACTCGAATACCGCCTGTTTCCTCAGCCGATTTACAAAATTCCTGCAATTCCTTTATACACCATTGTGATTTCAGATAACGAGGGGAGAGTACAGAGACTAGCAGCGCCACTTTGGGGAATTGCACAACAATCTTATCGTCAAAGTAATCATTCTCTTGCAACTTGAGAGAACGGCAAATTCTAGCTTTTTCGCCACGCAACTGTGCTAAACGAATTTCCAATACGCGATGGAAATCAGAAATCCATCCTGACTGACTTTCAGAGAGAGGCTGATTATCGATATTAGCGTAGCTGATGTAGATATCATTGTCAAAATCCACTGATTTATGAGTAGAAGCATCAGCAGGTGCTACGCTAGAAGGTCTAGATTTAAGAACTGGAGTCAAATACTCAGGACTACCTTTTAAGTGAATAGAAGTACAACCCATTTTAAAAGCATATTCATAACTTTCCCCAGCCCCCAATGCGTCATAAAATCCAGTAGCAAACTCAATTGCCGCCATATCCCCAATTGGCTGATTCATGCCAATAACATAATTAATATGTCGATGAATTGCTTGAGCTTGCGCTTCGCTATAGCAAGCGTTAAGCAAGACACACTCTACTGTTGTGCAAAATAACTCAAATAGGTTTGCAATGGATTCACTACTCACCAGTTGTGTCACCCCAGAATTATCCTCTAAAGCCAAACCCTCAGTACCCGCACCATGTCCGCAAAAGTGAACGATATTTGGCTTGCGATCCAATAACGCACGGCGTAAGTCTTCAACTCGTACAGCCCACTTGCTAACGATTTCAAACTTATCTCGGTTTTTGGCTCGTTGCAACGCCGACTCAATTTCCCGCGCCTCTTCCCCCAATCGCAAGGGGCTTGTGTCCTTTGGATTAGCTGATAATATTAAAATTTTTTTCACTGCGCTATCCATTTGGAAACACGGTTTCTATATGGAAACAGTTCCCTACTGTATCATTTCGGTTAATTGTCTGCTCCTCTAAATTCAGAATAGCTGTAAGTGGAATCAACATATGCATTTTAGAGTTGTTACTCAGATTGTGCATGAATTCAAGATGATTCCATCTGGAGCACGCATATAGAGTACTGGTGTAGCAAAGTCGCGTTTATCTAATCCAACATCCTGAGAAATGGCATTGCGGGTTGTTTGGATAGCAGCGTCTACGGGATAGCCCAGGGCAAGGGTGCGGTAGAATTCATCGGCAAAAAGCTTGGCGGTGTTGTCAAGGATAGGATATTGCATGGCGACTACTGCTGGTATTCCCCGTCGCACCAGGTTGGGTGCTATTCCTGCAAAGATTTGTTGCTCCGACACCTCTGCCCCTTGACAGGAATTGAGCACAGCTAAACCCAAGCTGCGGTTGCCCAAGAAGAAGTTGGCGAAACCTTCATCATCCAACAATTTAGCTGTCTTATTAGTATTTTCCAGCGCTATGTAGCCTTTGTTGTTCTCAAAAACACCGTGCCCGATGAAGTGAAATATATTGTAGAGTTTTTCGCGCAGCTTTTGATTAATGTTGCGGCTGGTAGCTTCTTGTATAACATCTAACTCTATTTTACCAGATTCTATGTGTTTTTTCAGTGCTTCCCTAATAAGCGTTTCTTCACCAGTTGCGTCTAATTTTGCTAAGTCAGTAGGAGATGAAATGACGAGTAGTACTTTCAGAGGTAAACTAGCGGCTATAACCCGTCTTTGCAGGGGAACATCAATATAGCGAGAGAGCACTGTTTGGGTGTTGTTTCCTAAAAAGGTATTACTTCCCTCGTCATAGAGGAATTCCCACGGGAGGGCGGCTAATTGGGGAGATTGAAATATTAAGCGCAAGCGGACGCTGTATTCATGTGCTTGTGCCCCTGACATAGTAGCATGGAATCGAGCGTTAATTTGGTTAGGAAAAAGCGCTTGGTAAAGTTTACTACCTATATCTTTGAGCAATTCCCTATCTGTTTGTTGAAGCTTAATTAAATTTAATTCTAATTTAATTTGGTCCATTTCCAAGTGGAATTCACCCGAAACATCACCTTGTTCTGAAGAAGCGCGAATTTTGTTATTGTTATCAACTAATATTTGAAAATCTTTGTATTTCATAGTTTCTGATTTGGTTTTAGTTTCCTCCACTTTTGAAGAAGACTGTGCAATTCTGTAGTTATATAACTTACAATGTGTTTGAATAACCTCGATAATTTCAGCAAGCTCCTCTCTGCCTGTTAGCCGTATATCCCAAAGATAAGACAGGGCTGTAGGACTACTGATTTTTTCTAACACCTCAGCAGCACCTTTACAGACAAAGCTATCTTGAGTTTCTAAGCAATTGAGTAATTTTTGAATTGTTTCTTCATTGTCTAACTTGCTTAAGGCTTCAACAACTTTCTTCCGAAAATCAGGATCGTGATGATCCAAGGCTTCAAGCAATTCTGAATTTCCTTCTTTCCTACCGAGTTGTCCTAGAGCAATAGCAGCAGCCCAACGAGTATGGTATCTTGAATACTGTAACGCCCCAAGTAATCCTTCAATTGCTTCTTTAGTGCTTATCTTCCCTAATGCTTCCGCAACCCTTATGTAGATATTAAGGTTGTCGAGTTCACAGAGCCATAATTCAATTGCATCTTCACTGCCTAATGTCTCTAATTCTTCATTACTTATCCCCGGAAAAATCACTGTTTGACCATTCAGATTTCTCACTGCTTGAACATCCGCAAAATTATCAGAAGGATAATAATGCCTTAATGCTTTGAGTAGCTCTGGAATTGCCTCCTTTCTTCCAAGGTGTCCTAAAGCAATAGCAGCACTTCTACGGACACAGTAGTATTGATCCTCTAATGTCTGAAGTAATTCTGGAATATGTTTCTGACTACATACTTGTTCCAACATTAAAGCAGCTGTTCTACGAACACCAAATATTTCGTTTTTCAATTCCTTAAGTAACTTTGGCAACGCTTCTTCTTTACCTAATTGTCCCAAAACTATGGTAGTCACCCAGCTAATATTCTCGTCTGGATGGTTCAAGAGTTCAAGCAAGTTTGGGTATGTTACTGGACTGTTTAGTTTTATCAGTATCTTAGCAGCTTGTTCACGGATATAATTGTCTGGCTCTACTAATTTTTTTAGTAATATTGGAATCGCAACTTTGCTGTCCAAGTTTACTAGCGCCTCCGTAGCACTGAGACGAACCATAGCATCTAGATCTTGCGATGATATCTTGAGCAACCCTGGAATGGCTGTTTTTTCGCCCATTTGTCCCAAGATGATAGCAGCATTTTTCCGGATATGCGATTTTGGATCTTCTAAAGCTTTCAGCAATTGTGGAAGCACTCCTTCACCGTCAAGTTGCCCTAAAAGTCTGGCTGCCCCAAGCATAACGAACATATTGAAAGGCTCATCTAAGACCAAAACCTTTTCATGTAATTCTGAAATAGCTTCTTGCCTAGAGAGTTTGCCTAGTGCCCGGACAATGCTCATCCAAAGCAAAACATCTTTATCTGAACAAGAATTACTTATAGATGAGTTTAGGTCTGCTAATTTTTTGCGTAATCCTGGAATGGCTGCCTGACAGTCAAGATATGCCAGCCATTCAGCTGCCCTCCGATACACATTGACATTCGGATTTTCTAATGCCTTGAGTAGTTCTGAAATAGCTGCTTCACTACCAATCTGACCTAATGCAAAAGTAGCACTGCTACTAACATCTGAATCTTTATCATTCCATGCTTTCCTTAAAGCATCAATTGCAACCTCAGAACGTGTAATACCTAATAGTCTATTCTTAAGTAATTGAGGGACGTTTAGCTCGATAATTAAAGTTACCGTTTTAACCTGAAAATTTTGCTTTACTGAGCCTGCCAGCCTTGCCCCCAACTGTAAATCCACATCTAGTGCTAACTTTACTATTCTTAACGCTTGCTTCTCATTGTCTACTAACGCCAACATCAACGCTAGTGGTTCTGTCCACTTTAAGTAATTGAGGTAATGCTGTTTCAGCAGGTTGTCATCATTTAAAGAAGGTAGCAGTTGCCATAGGTATTCTGCCGCATAATATTCTTGTAACATTTGGTGGCGAAACTCTATTTTTTTATTGCTGGTAACTTGGATTAAATGATGCTTGAGTAAATCCTCTAGCCATTCTTTCGCTCGACTAGAAGGATAATCAACTTTACATTCAAGAAACTTTGTCAAAATTTCTTCTGCTTCTTGCCTATCAATGACGACTCGCAATTCTTTTGGCGTTTCTCCCTGCATCATGGTGAAAGCTAAATGCTTCAATAACTCCTCCCACCACCGACGCGACTCCCCAGAAACTGGGACATCATCTTTGACGTTGCCGACATAACTTTGAGTAAAGCAGCGAAATACTAAACCTAAATTCGGCGGTAGATTGCCGCTTTGTTTAAATAAGTCACACAGCATCCACAGCAGCAACGGCGTTTGCCCAAACTCCCGCAACCTTCCACCTAACCGCCGCAGCATTTCCTCACCTTTTTCGGGCAAATAAGCGCGGATAAACTGCTGCATCTGTTCTTCTTTCAAGGGTTGCATTTCCAGCTTTTTCTCAATTCCCAAATCGCCACCAAAGCCCAAATCTCGTGTGGTGAAAATCATTGGTGTTTTGGGGTTATTCTGCCGAAAAGTTTTTAACTCTCGCCGTGCCTCTTCATTGGGTAACTCGTTCAGCCCATCCACAAGCAGCAAAAATTGACCCTTACGCAGCAACGTTTTAATTTCTACATCTAGATATAATTCATGCCTTCCCAAAAAATCTTCAATCAACTCCAGCATTGAAGTTTTGTATTGTCGCAACTCTACCAGCACAGGTATGCACCCCGAACCCCCTAGGGATTTTGTTTTCTCTGCCTCTTCCAGCAACAGCCTCGCTAACGCTGTAGATTTGCCTGAACCTGGTTTTCCTACAAGTAACACATGATTTTCAGCATATTTGCGTAACCCTTCTTGCACAGGCAAGCGTTCGGTTTCCTCCTGCGTGTCACCTCTGTTCTGCTGCTTTGGCGACACCGTTTCCACCATCAAGCCAAAATCAAACGGCGATGGTAAGTTTTGCCGCTGTGCTGTTTTACGCCCTTCAACATCTGTAATGATGTACAGATCCCACCAACGTTGGTAAGCATTACACACAGATTGTAGGTATTTTTGAAAATCAGGGATCATGCAGAAAGTTGACTGATTAAGGGCTGAAATTGTTTCTCATGCCCCTCGCTAATTAGTATAATCTCTTTACGTGTTTACACGCCAAACAAGGATTTAATCACAGTTATTCTTCCGTACTCAGCAGCGCTGACAACTCTGCCAATAAAGATTTCAACCTCTCCTGTTTGTCAGGATTCTCCCACACCTTAGACTTTTTGACCTTTTTGTAAGTACTTTCCAAAAGCTTTTGAATTTCCCCGCTTTCAGCAGGGGGCTGTAAAGCTTTGACCTTCTCGCGAATTTCATTCAATGAGAGAGAATAATCTACCGCAGTATCCAAAATTTCCTGACGGTCAGAATCTGAGGAAACCTTAGCGATCGCAAGCGCTTTAGTGTACTCAATGCGTCCAGTTCGCAAAGCTTCTAAAATGTTATCTGGCAATTTCAATAGTGGAAGTCGGGTGCGGACAAAAGATTGCCAATTCATGCGCCCCAACTCCGTAAAGACTTGTTCTACCGTTGACGCCGATTCATTACCCGAAACGTTTCGGGTAATTTTCCCTTTCGCTTCATTTTCCATTCTGTATAGTAAAGGCGGAACTTCTGAATAATTACATCCCAATCGCAGCGCCAAAAGTTGCAATATGCTTTCCGTT
Source organism: Scytonema hofmannii PCC 7110 (assembly GCF_000346485.2). Classification (NCBI taxonomy): domain Bacteria; kingdom Bacillati; phylum Cyanobacteriota; class Cyanophyceae; order Nostocales; family Scytonemataceae; genus Scytonema; species Scytonema hofmannii. The sequence continues at coordinate 239,539 of NZ_KQ976356.1, read as the reverse complement.
TCCTCCAACGGATTCAAATCCTCTCTTTGCAAGTTTTCAACCAAAGCATACTGTACTGCCTGAGATTCAGACATCTCCCGGATAGTTGCAGGCACTTCAGTCAAGCCGACTTCTTGTGCTGCTTTATATCGCCTCTCGCCTGCTACCAACTCATACTTATTACCCACAGGTCTTACCAAGAGGGGCATTAAGATGCCATCGCGCTTGACAGACTCAAAGAGCGCTTGCATAGCAGAAGGGTCAAAATAACGCCGGGGCTGACTGCTAGCCATGACAATCTTGCCCAAAGGAACCATCTTTGCAGCAGCCAAAGAATCTTCTTTCTTATCCAATGGCACTGTCGTAGTAGTCGCCAAATTGGTCGAATCTTCTTCCTTCTTTTGAGCAGCATTTTTTGCAGAGCCAACATTTCTAGGCTTTCTTGTTGTTGCTCTCGATCGTTGGGTAGTTTGTCTGGGACTCACGTTCAATCTCCGTAATTTGTGCTATAGAGAAGATTCTTAACAAATAATACTAAGGGACTTCCATAGCTACCGCTGCTGCCACCTGAAGTTTTAGCTAAATAAATGACACAAGTGCTCGCATAAAGGTGGATAAGACATGAACTACTCTGAGCGATAGACTTTATCCCCCCACTACCTAATATATATAGTATCGCTTATAGTAAAAGATTATCGCGTCAAGTACAACCTGCTATTTTCATCCAAAAAGGCAACAGTTCTGAGGACTGCGAGCGTAGAACTACAACTGATTACTGAAGAAAACCTTGCTAAAGTTGCAGATGGACAATCACCGCCATCAGAATCGCTTTTGTCAACAGTAGAAAAAATGCCACCTGCAATTGCAGATGGCGTAATTGTACCATTTCGTTCGCAACTTCAGACACCGAAAGGAAAGGTAAAGTTGTACTCCTCCAACCATTAGATACACCTTGTCGTGTTATTGCAAAAAAGGCGGTTTACTTCTGCTCTTTGGTTTCTAGAAAATCCAACTGAAGTCTCTTGCCCACCTTCAGGTCTAAAGTTTTACTACTACCTGCAGCTAGTTCAATAACCTGATTGACAGGGTAAACTGAATCGTACTTAGGACAGGTTTGGGTTTTGCAAGGGGGAACTGCCTCTACGATTGATTTAATAACTCCATCTTGGAGGAATATCATATCTAAGGGAACATAGGTATCCTTCATCCAAAGTTTAACTTTCTCAGGTTTGTTGAGTACAAATAACATCCCGCGATTCTTGGGAATCGAGTCACGAAATTTGAGTCCGGGGGCATATTCTTCTCTATCGTCTGCTAGTTCAAGTTGAACTATTTGATTGTTACTGGTGAAGGTTGCACCAATAGGTAGATACCGGGGCTGGCGAGTCCAAAAGTAGAGTGGTAGGGGTGAGAGAGCAGCAGTAAAACCGGCGATTGGTCCAACAACATTGAGAAGTTTGAAGAATAAACTTTTTTCTGGAGTTTTTGCTTGTTGAGTTTGAATGCCCTTTTGAGTGTTTTGTCTTGTAACTTCCATAATTTTAGATAAATAAAGTAGTAAAGTGGTCAAAAATGGAAAACTTTATGAACTGTTGGAATGTTTGCTGCTACCTAAACAAGTGGTCAGAATTCAGCAGTCAGAATTCAGGAGAAAGCTTGCGTAAGGCTTAAGAACTTTGTACGAATGACTCCTGGTGGTCTAAAGCCTCATTAGAATCTTTAATAGAAACAAAAAAGTTTTCAATCATTAGCGCGAAACTCCTGCCTTTATCGGTGGAGTTCTTCTGACTCCTGAATTCTGTATTCTGACTCCTTTCATTAGCTGAAAATATCAATGTTTCCAACAGCAAACTTGCTTTCATCAAGGGGGCTGCTAGGCAAAGCTTGTTGGTCGGCTTTATTCCGCATTGACTCAACGCGATCGGCTTCCCGAATTGCAAGCGGGTTAATCTGACGGCGTTCTTCAAGCAGTGCTTCGATAGTAAGTTCTAAAGGTGGGAGTTCTGACTCAGTGTATGTGTCTTCTGCTGTCATCGTGCAAAAAATACTAGCAGCAGCACGCTCGACAATCGTCTGAATTTCTGCCCCCACACAGCGGTTCGTTGCTTTCAGAATACGCCGCCACTCGTCCTCGCTCCAGGGGTCGTTACCATTGCGGAACCGCTTGTCAAATCGGGCAGCATGAAGCTTAAATATCGTGTATCTTTCCCCGTTGTTGGGCAGGTCTACCTTAAATATGTAGTCAAACCGTCCGGCGCGGGTCAGTTCGGGTGGTAACCATTCCATCCGGTTTACTGACGCGATGACTACTACGTCAGACGTGCGCTCCTGCATCCACGTCAATAGCTGACCTGCAAGCCGTTTGGCAAGGTCATCATCTCCGGCGAAACCTTTATCAAAGTCATCAAAATACAAAATGACTTGGTTGAGCCGATCTGCCAGTCTCAGTAGGCGTTTGAGTTTAATTTCTGCAAGAGAGCCAAAACTTCTAAAGTTACCCCAATCCACCATGATGAGGGGAATGCCCATATTCTGGGAGCACGCTTTCGCCGAGTGAGATTTTCCCGTTCCTGGTGGTCCTACAAGCATAATCCCCTTGGGTACTCGCAAGTTGTATTGTTTGGCACGGGGATTCAGCAATCGCTTAAACTTTTTGAACGACTGCTGCATGAGTTCCAACCCCCCAAGTTGGATTTTTGGAGGCGGTAAGAACTCGATATCGTACAACCGATTGAGCAGCGAGATTTTTCTTGATAGTAGCAGTTTGGCTGTGTCGCTGGAATTATCTAAAGTGTGTTTTTTGCTAATATCTTTTAAGCAAAAAATAATATCAGAAATATATAAACCAGTCCCACTATATGCAACTGATAACCAGTCTTGGTCTATATACGTTTCAGGAAGAATCTTGCTATTGATTAAATTGTCGATAATTTCTTGTATGTCTGGCAGTTCTTGCGTCCACAGAGGAATAAGAGCCGCCATCTCGCTTGTTATTTCTGCGAGCGCTCCCAACAGCATAGCGGTTTTACCACTACCTTGGTTATGAAGCTTGAGGTTAATGAGTGACGATTTAATCCACTCCGCTACCAAGAAGAAATCAGTCTCTTTCGGAGTAATTTCCTTTAACCAGGGATAAATATTCTCAACAATCAGTATTCCTTCTCCTGAGTAATCTTTCCAGAAATTGAGTACCTGAAAATAATCAACATAATTTTGTTTTACCTTGGGTTTGTACTCCTCAAATTCTCCCAAAACGAGATTGTTTTCCGAATCGATACTGAGTTCCTTAATACTGGACTCATTCAAATTCCAAACGTAAGCTTTTTTACCTGAATCTTGGCAGTATCTAGCAATATGTGTCAGGAGGCGTTTTCGTTCCTGGAAGGGAGATTCGCAGGCGATAACGGGGTGGTTGTTGCTTAGAAGGTCTTCTAGATCGCTGAAACTAGATTTCATGTATGCTCTTGGAATGCAACTGTCTCAAATGCATCCTATCCAACGCTTATATGATTTGACAGCTGATAATTTTCCGATTTTCTTGCTCAAAAACTGGAAAAAAGTTGATTGACTTTTAGTATTTTGTTGATTGTCTTTCAGTGTAGCGAAAGCAGATAATTGTGGAGAGTTCTTGTTTTCCAAACTCGGTATGAGGAAGTAGTGCAAGTATGGTAAAGACACCAGAATATCCGATTGTTTGTATTCCAGAGTTAGTGAAAGAGAAAAAACAATTTACTCCTTTGGTCTTTCCGAATGGACAAGGAGATGCACCAATTGGGGTAAGTGAGGGGTTGTTTGAAAATGTTCTCAAGCATTATTTCGGTGACATTGTTTTTCCCCAGCAGGTGATGCTTCCTCCAGGACATCGATTACCATTTACGGCTGATTTTCTGATTGTTGAACCCAATACTGGCTTACATATAGATTTGGAGGTTGATGAGCCTATCTCATTTGCAACTGGGAAACCAACTCACTGCATCGGAGAAGATGACTACCGCAATAAGTGTTTTGTTGACGCCAACTGGCTAGTTATCCGGTTTGCAGAAGAACAAGTCTCGTCTCAACCAGAACGCTGCGCTCGGTTTATTGCGGGTGCGATCGCACAACTGACGGGTAACAATACTTATCGTCATCAGCTACTTCATGTTGAGAAAGTTACTCCTATGAAACAGTGGTCTGCACGTCTAGCTTCCAAATTAAAGAAGAGTGATTACCGCCAAGGCTATCTTGTCCAGAGGAAGAACTAAGGATGTGAAAAAATATTCGATAGCTGGCATCTTGCACCAAGAAAAATTGATGCTTTAGGTCGCGCAATTGTTCCATTTTTTCAGATAACCTCTATCTCTGCTTCTTGTCAAGGGGTTAAGCAATTACAAAATCTTGATAGAAAACTCGCCAGTTATCTTGAGCGTGTAGCTGTTCCCACACTTGTTCTAAATGCTTACCTTGCCATTCCAGAACAGGATTCTCTGGGTCGGGATTCAGCCAAGGTAAATTTAAAGCTTTATCGATTACAATCCCGACATATTCTTCTTTCCCAACGGCATCAAACTGGATATCGTCGCACATGGCATCCTGTAGAGGTATCAAGGTGCTTTTCTCTACTAGTTGATAGCTAGGAGCAAAAGCTTGAGAAGGTGTAACTAAGTATTTAGTTGTATTGCCTTGGGCATCTAACCCCCGATTGAACAACAGTAGATAACTTCCTAGACTATCGAGATTTATTTTCAAGCTCAACGGAGTATTAATAGGAATAATCTCTTTAGGCAAGGCTTGGGGAATTTTCATTCCTTTAGAAGAATATTCAAGAGAGCGATCGCAAAACTGTATCCACTCTACATTAGTTTGCGCTCTTTGTTTCCAATTGTCCCAAATATAGTCTTGTAGCCAACGATAATATTTTATCTGCCACAACCATTCATAAGCAATCTGCCAAGGACTTTTTGTGTCGGATGTCTTTCTACCTGGATCTTGATTCCCTAACCCAAGTTGTTGTTCGGTAATACCATCTTGAGCTAGTTCATCTCGAAATCTGCGATATATTTTTTTTATTACTTCTTTAATATGCTGATTAATTCCTGATACATAATCTTTACCTTGCATTTGGGTTAATCCTTCAGCTATTTCAATACTTCTGATAGAGTAATTATTAGGATTAAAACGTTCGATAAAAGTCCAATACTGGAGATCGGGACGTACATTGCCAGGAAAAATTTGTTCGCTTATGTACTCTAAGTATTCTCTTTCTAAGAATGGCATTTTTAGAACCCAAAAGCATTTGATTGTTATTGTAAAGTAACTCTGGAAAATATTCGGCGTTTATTTAAATTTATTTTTATTTATGTGATTTTATTTATTTTTATATTTTTTGATTAAAAAATATAAAAGTTATAGTATTTTTAGTTAGTAGTTAAGTGAAAAACTTAATTTGCTTACAAAAAATAATATTTTTACATTTTGTGAGGCGTAACTCACCTAAGTGAAAAAGGCTATAGAAATATTTTGTGTAGGTATAATTTTAACACCTGAAACTGGTTTGATTTGGGAAATCGAACCAATACCTAAAAATCTTGTCAGGAAATTTTGGTTTTTAAATATTTAACTTAAGGATTGAAGGTTATAGATGTCAGCTATAGTAAGTAATCCTAGCACACAACAGTTAGAACGAGATCGGGTTAAACTCTGGATGGTTTTAGTCGGAGTAAACCATTATCAAGATAGTCAAATTCCCGACCTGAGATACTGCGCTAATGATTGTAAAGAATTAGCAGAAGCTTTAACCATAGCTACTCAACAGTTTCAGAAAACAGAAATCATTCCTCTTTACGATGGTGGGGAGAAACCTCCTAATTTATCAGAAATCATTACCAGTATCCAACAGTTTCGTTTGGCTAAACCAGAAGATACGGTTTTATTCTACTTTTCAGGACATGGTTATCTAGACTTTAATAATCGACCAATTTTATGTGTGGCAGATACGAATTTAGAAGATTTAGCAGGAACGGGATTAAAGTTAGATATTCTGTTAAATGAACTCAGACAATCTAAAGCCCAACGTCAACTTGTTTGGTTAGATGCTTGTCAAGAAGGAGAACAACACCAAGATGACAGAATTGGACAAAATCCGACTGGTCAACTGTTAGCCGTTTTGGAACAGCAAGCAGAACAAAGTCAGGACTTTTATGCTATGCTTTCCTGCAATAAGACAGAACGTTCTTGGGAAATTCCGGAATTAAGACATGGCTTATTTACCTACTGTCTGATTGAAGGTTTAGGGGGAAAAGCAGCTAACACTGAAGGTAAGATTGATGCGGATAGATTGTTTAAGTATGTTGAACGTAGTAGTAAGAAATTTATTGAATGTAAGAAAAAACTTGTAGACAGAGACGATATTTTTAAGGGGATGGGGGGAACTTTAAGAGAATCATCTACTAAATTAAAAGTTAATCGATTTCCTTTAAATGCTTCTCAAACTCCCCAACGAATTGCTAGAGGTAGTGGGGAATTAATTATTGGCTTGGCTACTACTTTTACTCAGAGAAAAGCTTTGATTGTCGATAAGTTATCTTGTTCAGAAGCCGCTCTTAGGCTATGTAGAATACTACAAGCTAGAGGAAGTTTTGCAGTTGATTATTATTATTGCTCTGTTCGGGATAAGCAGAGGCGAAATCTTCAGCAGGTTATTACTAGTTATTTACAGGAAGAAAGTAAGACAACTCTTCTGTTGTATTTAGCAGGAACAATTGAATCTACTAATCCAGAAACATACGATTTGGTTTGCAATCAGGACATCAGAATCAATCTTAATTGGCTCGGTCAACAGTTACAAAATTCCCCTGTTAAGGAAATTATTATTATTGCTGATATTTTAGACATAAGCGCAACTACTAAAAGTTTAGTTGACATCTTGCAGCCCAGTCAGGATAAATCTCTGTGTTTGATTACCGCAACTACTTCTATACCTAATAGTAAAAAATTCCTCCATCAATTAGTAACTGTATTAGAAACCGCAGCAGAATCCGAAAGAGAATTTTGGGTTTCGGAATTAATTCCCCAATTACAAAAATGGCGCGACTCCCAACCCGATATTAATTTAAAACTGTGGTTATCGGGTTCTACTGAAGTGATGGAAATTTTATCAGTAGAAGTACAACGTTCCTACAATGAGATATTTGAAATCGAAGTTTGTCCTTATAAGAGTTTAAAAGCTTTTACCCAAGATGATGCTTACTTTTTTCACGGTCGAGAAGAATTAATTGCAGAAATTATCGAGAAATTACAATCTACCTCTTTCTTAGCCGTAGTAGGGGCTTCGGGTAGTGGTAAATCTTCTGTAGTTAGGGCGGGAGTTATACCCCAGTTAGTAACGGAAGGGTTGTTTGATTTTGAATTAGAAGAGTATAAATCTTGTCAATCTTGGGTCATGCTTCCTGGGGATAATCCTTTATCTGCTTTATCAAAGAGTTTAGCACCAGATAACGCAGATTTTTTAAAAGGGGTATTACATTTAGGAGTTGATTCTTTAGTGGAATGGTTGCGCCAACAACCCAAAGAAATATCGGTGTTAGTAATTGATCAGTTTGAAGAGTTATTTACCCTGACAGCAGAAACAGACCGTATGAATTTTCTCAGTTTGATTTTAGGTGCAATCAAAAAAGCTGGTAACTATTTTAAAGTAATTATCACTCTCAGAAGTGATTTTCTCGATGAATGCTTGGGGATGAGTGAATTAGCCCCTTTAATTACAAAATATCAAGTATTAGTCCCATCTTGTCGTCTCGAAGACGAACAATATCGGCAAATTATTGCCAAACCCGCACAAAAAGTTGGTTTAGAAGTAGAAGATGGTTTAATTGCACTGTTGCTGGAAGAATTAAAAGAGGGAAGTTTACCTTTATTACAGTATGCCTTAGAAGAATTATGGCACAAACGCAGCCGAGGAAAATTAACTGTTAAGGATTATCAGCAATATATTGGTAAATTGGGTAAATTTCTCAGCAATAAAGCCCAGCAAACCTATGATAACCTGAGTGAGGCTCAACAGGAATGCGCCCAGTCAATTTTTCTCTTGTGGGTTCATGCGCTTATACGTACTGAGTAATTTCCATTATTTAATGTATCTAACGTATCAGTATACTTGCACTTTGATACGTTATGTAGTATTTATGTAGTATTGCTATGGAAGCTATGTAAACTACATAATGAAAGTCGAAATGGTTGTCAATTCATCAACTGGCTCTAAGAGTTGGATGGTGCTGGATAATAACTATTTACCTATCAGCGCCACCCTTGAGCTTTATTCGATATATGGAGACTCTTGAGCGCTCCCCTAACACAATCAAAAATTATGGGCATTTTCTTTACAACAACAACAAATAACAACAACGAACACGACAAACTGCTTAACATATCTTATTCACTCGATGTGGACAAATAATAATAGAATAACAACAACAACAAACAACGATGAAAGTACAAAAAGGTAAACTACCCAGTACAGGTCAGGTAGTTTGGTTTTTATTGGATAGAGACTACAAGCCGATAAAACCCATACAAAGTTATATTTCATATCTTGCCAGCTTGAGGCGTTCATCCAAGACTCTTCGGACTTATGCTTACAATTTAAAGCTTTATTGGGAGTATTTAGATAAATACTCGATAGACTGGAAAGAGATTACTTTAGAACAGTTATCAGGATTCATTAATTGGTTACGCCGTCCTGAATACAAACCTAATGTTATCTACCTAGAAACTAAGGTAGCTAAGCGCAGAGAATCAACCATCAACAATATAATCAGTGCTGTCTGTCAATTTATTGATTATCACCAAAGGTTGAATAATATAAATGTTGATGTTAATATTACTGTTGAAAAACCTTCTGCCGCTAGAAAGTACAAAGGATTACTTCATCACATCAACAAATCCAAACCTTTTGAAGGAAGATATTTAAGATCAAAAGAACCGAAAGTTTTCCCTGGCTGTTTTTCTAAAGAACAAATAAAAAAAATTATAAGTGCTTGTAAGAATCGCCGGGATAAGCTATTAGTTTGTTTACTTTATGAAAGTGGCATAAGAGTTGGTGAAGCTTTAGGACTAAGGCATGAGGATTTTATTTGCGATGGTCAGCGTAATCAAATTAAAATTATAGCTCGTGCTGATAATCATGAAGATGCTAATATCAAGAATGAATCCGAGAGAATTGTAGATATACCAGTTAGCGTTACTAAGCTTTACTACGATTATTTTATATATGATTATCCCGAGGATGTCGATTGTGACTATGTATTTATAAATTTATATTCGTCCAATGTGGAAATAGGAACACCAATGACTTACAACGGGGTGAATAGTTTATTCCGTAGTTTAGAATCAAGAACAGAAATAGAAAAAATCACACCACATTTATTTAGACATACGCATGCCACAGAATTAATACAAGCTGGATGGGACATGGCTTATGTTCAAAAAAGATTAGTTTAAATACATTTTCGGATTTTTTACAAAAATCTTATCCACAAATAGCTAGTGTTGAAGAAATAGAGAGAGAATTAATAATAGATTATGTGAATTACTTAAACAAACTAGATTATACAAATACTACCAAAAATAATAAAATAGGTTCTCTACAAACCTTTATACAGATGGGCAATATAAATAAATGGTTTGTCACCAATAATTATTTATTTTTAGAAGACGCTCGACTCAAACAAACTGAAGTACAACCCCGTTATATTCCAGAATATGTTTTAAAACAATTTGATGAACATAAACAGAAATTACCGACTCCAGTCAAAACAATGGTATCAGTCATGCGTGAGACTGGAGTGAGATACAGCACTTTAGCTACTATACCTTTTAATTGTTTAGAACTTGATAGTAATAATAAATGGTGGCTGAAAGTTTTCCGAGTAAAAATCCCCAAAGAGTCGAGATTGCCTATTACTGAACAATTAGCATCAGAAATTCAATCACAGCAAAAGTTTTTGAAGAAATATTATCCTCAGAATAAATATTTATTTACAGCTAGAACGATGGGGTCATCGGGAAAAGATTTTGTTCCTCAACATAATAAAGTCATGTTGCTCGGAAGTTTTTTTCTTTATCTTAATAAACTCTGTAGAGAGTGTAACATCACTGATGAGAATGGAGAGCTATATATTATTACATCTCATCAATTCAGGCATAGTTTCGGAACTGAAGCAATTAATAATGGTGTTCCTCAGCATATAGTACAAAAATTACTTGGACATGAATCGCCTGTAATGACTTCACGTTACGCACATATTCATGATGAAACTTTAAGAAAAGAACTTGAAAAGTTTCATCAACATAGAACTATTGATATTACAGGGCAAATAGTTGAGCTGGAATTGGAAATTGATTTACAAGATATAGAATGGTTTACAAAAGAAATATCTGCAATAGCTTTACCAAATGGATATTGTGGTAGACCAAAAATTTTGGGTGATTGCGACATTGCTGGAGATATCGGATGTTATATTTGTCCTCATTTTCGGACTAATAAAACTTTTCTCGCTATCCATAAAGACCAATTGACGAGGCTCAATAAAATCTTAGATAAAGCGCAGAAATATAATTGGCAGTTACCAATCAAAAAGAATGAGCCTATTAAACAAAATCTCATACTTATTATTTCTAAGTTGGAGGCAAATAATCATGAGTAAACAGAATAAAGAACAAAGAATAGCTAGATTGTCTGCTGCCACCGAACAAAAAAAACAAGAGGCCTTAGTAGCTACAGAAAAAGCGATTAACAAATTACAAAAAGAAGGGAAAGTAATTTCTTTTAAAGCTGTTGCCCGTGAAGCACAAGTATCTACCAGCTACCTTTATAAATATCCGGAATTAAAAGCAAAAATTCTCCAGCTTAGAGAAGAGCAAAGATACAGTGGCAAGAGAGTAATACCTGTTGCTTCCGAACGCTCTAAAAACCGGATTATCAGTTATTTAAAAAACCGAATTAAAGATTTAGAAGAAGAAGTAGCTCAACTAAGATATGCTAACGAATCCCTTGCAGGTAAAGCCTTTGAATTATCAGAATATGAAAACACTGTCGTCAGATTCAGGCAACATAATGAAAAACTTAACGCCGAGTTAGAAAGATTAGCTGAAGAAAATACCGAATTAAAAAATAAATTGGCTTGTTACAATTTAACTCCTCAAAGCAAAGTGACATCAATTCATAGTAAGAATAGACAGAGAACACCTTACATTCCGGTTCCCGATTCGGTAAAAGATGAGTTAAAAAATTTGAAAATAAAAATTAATAGCACTCTCAGAACTTTAATTCGTCAGAATCCAGAAGAGGTAGTGTTAGAAGCTATCGAAGCCTTAAAATACGCCCTGAATAATCAGGAGGTTTCCAATCCTAGTGGTTGGTTAAATAAAGCTATTAAAAACAGATGGAAAAAACCAGAAGATGTCTTACAACCTATTCAAAATAATGTCCAAGATGAATCCCTTGAATTAGTATTTCCCGAAGGATTTGAAGAATGGTATATTCAGGCAATAGATTCAGGTTTCATTGTTAACGAGTCTCCAATCGAGTTGCCTAAAAATATTAAAGGAGAACTACTGGTTAAAGTAAATCGACCCAATGCTTCAGGGCTACCTCATAGTCTAATGTCTTGGATTGAAGCGAAAAAAATGATGGATGCCGAGTCAAAATAATACTAAATTAATTTCTCTTGTTGTGAATATATCAACATCAATAAAATCCTTGTGAATCAAGCGTTGTAGACGTTAAGCACGAGAAAATGCCCATCACCTAAAGCTATATTGGGAGTTTCTAGGTGATAGAGGTCTGGAGTGGGCTGAGGTAAAATTTGGAGATTTGCAACGATTTGTAGCATGGTTAAGAAGACCCGCAGGTGCAGTTGAATTTATTGTGCCTGAACAACCAAAACGTTCTTGTAGAACAGTTAATACCATTTTGTCAGCAGTCTATGTTTTTTATGAATATCAGATGTGCCTAGGAAAGGTAGCAGAACTACCGATTTATAAATATGTAAAAGATCGTCGTACTTATAAACCATTTCTCTATGGGATTGGTAAGAGTAAAAAAATTAGAAAAGCTAGATTAAAACTAAAAGAAGGAAAAGAAAATATTAAAACCCTGACTTCAGAACAAGTCAAGCAAGTAACTAATGCTTGCAATTGCTACAGAGATAAATTATTAATTCAGCTTTTATATCAAACTGGTATCCGGATAGGAGGAGCATTGGGATTGAGACATAGCGATATTAATACTATCTTTAAGAAGCTGGAAATAGTTCCTAGAGAGGACAATGTAAATGATGCTAGAGCGAAGTTTGATGAACCTCATTGTATTACAGGTCTTTCTCAAGGATTAATAGGACTTTATATAGAATATGTCAGTCAAGAACTGATAGGAATTGATAGTGATTATGTTTTTGTTAACCTGTATAATGGCGCGATTGGCGAACCGATGACTTACAACTGTGTGCTATCCCTGTTCAAGCGACTGAGTCATCAAGTTGGTTTTTATATTAGACCTCATATGTTGAGACATACACATGTCACAGAATTACTTAAAGATGGATTGTCCATGGATTGGGTACAGGTGAGACTTAAACATAAAAGTGTGCAGACCACAATTGATATATATGGGCATCTAACAACTGAAGATCTGACTGAAAAAATAGACGCTTTTAACAAAAAATATGAAAGGTAAACCCGAAAAAGTTTCATCTTTAAAATTAGCTAATCCGATTATTCATCAAGCTGTAGAACAAATTATAGATAAAGATGAATGGTCTCGAGATATTATTAATTTTCGCTTCGGTGGGACTAAAACCACCAACTTCTGCAAGAAAGCTCAACTTTACAGCGATATCTCAAACCTGGTTGAAAACAGCGATTAAGAGTCACTGTAAACTAGCATTGAATACAGAACAAATTAAACCATCAACAGCTTGCAATCGCGTGAAAGCCGTCAAATATTTTTCGGAATATTTAGCATTAAACTATCCGGAAATCATTGAAGCTCAAATCGACCGCTCAGTTATCATCAACTACTTGCAATATCTGAAACAAAAAATTCCCAATCCAGCAACCAGAAATAATTTTATTTCTCAATTAGAACAATTTTTTTTAGCGAATGAGCTAAGTGCAGAATTTAATAGTTCAAGGTGGCTAGATATTCCCGTCAGACTCATTTATCCAAGTGATTATCCCAAATATACTAGAGAATCGCCTCCAGATTCAGTCATTTCAGATTTTGTTATGCAGCAATTATTAGAGCATATAAATGAATTGCCACCATATCAGAGACGGATGCTAATTGTATTAGCTAATCGAGGGCTACGAGCAGGTGAGCTAGTTGAACTTCCGTTTGATTGTTTAATCCAGAATGGCTCTGGAGGCTGGCTGTTAAGGTATCGTCAGGAAAAAGTAGATGAATTTATAATTAAACCCTTTGCTGCTATTTTCCATAAAGTTGAGGAGGTAATAGAAGCCATACATTCTCAACAGCAATGGGTCAGAGAACAGTGGGGAGAAGACTGTCCATATTTGTTTCCTTCTCCACGAAGTCGTAATGGAGAATTTAAGCCAGTAGTTCCTCATGGAATTAAGCAGAATCTTAAGAAGTTAGTTTGCCGCCATAATATTCGAGATGAACAAGGAAAGATTCCTAATATTCATCTTCATAAATACCGCCATACTGTCATCAGTAAATTAGCTAATTCAGATGAAGTTGGGTTATTTGGTGCCCAAGCTTTCATTGGCCATAAATCAATTCAAATGACACTTCGTTATTGGAAACAAGATGCATTCAAGCTGCAAAAGAAAATTGAAGAGTTTAATGCTAATAATCAAGTGATTACCAGTTTCGGTGAAGTCATCGATTTAATCAAGGATAGTAGATTCCAAATCTACTGGCAATACATAGTGGAAGGAAATTTGCTGGAAGCCCAATTGACAGATAGTGGAGGAATCTGTACTTTACCGCGAACTTTATCCCCTTGCGTCAAGAACCATATGTGTCTTGATTGCTATCACCACATTCTTATTCCTGAATTTCTACCAATTCACATAGACCATTACAAAACAGCTTTGATACGTCGCAAGTTTGCTGAAGGTAAAGCTAGTTCACGAGTTCTGGAGCAATACGACTATGAGGTGAGGAAATACGAAACTATTATTACTAAATTGGGTGGAGATATTGCAAAGATTCAATCGGAAATTGATACATCTTCTCAAGGAGTAGCTTTTCTTCTTGTTCAAATTAAACAGCTAATGCTGAAAATAGGTATCCCTACTTTTGATGACTTTAAGAAGATTATTAATGCTCTACAGGATGTACCCGATGCCGCCGAAGTGGAAACGTAATATAAATGGTTTAGTGAAGAGTGCCAAGCGCAAGCGTGAGGATTGTTTTCAACGTACTGAACAAGCCATTAAGCTGTTGATTAAAGAAAACAAGGAAATCAACTTTAATATAGTCTCTCAAACTGCCAAAGTAACTTTAGGATGGCTTTATAAACAACCGGAATTAGTAGAACGTATTCGGTCTTTGATGAAGCAACAAGAAAAGGCTGTAGAATTACCACAATTGCAACGCCCTAGTAGTGCCTCTCAGAGTCAGCTACTCGACAATTTAAAACAGCGAATTAGAGAGCAAGATTCAGAAATTAAACAACTAAAAAAACAACTAGCAGTTTGGGGTGGATTGATCCGCCAGCAAGCAGAAACGATTGAACAATTGAACGGTAGGCTAGGTGAGAAAACATGAAAAATTTGATTCGGAATGTTTCAGGATTAACAGATACTGCTAAGTTAAAGCACTTAAATGCTTTCGCCAAAGTGGAGAATGGCATCAAAAAATTACTACGTCAAAAGACTCCTATTACTTTTGAAGCTGTTGCCAAAGCATCAGGAGTATCAAGAGCATTTTTGTACAAATACCCTCAGTTAAGAGAGCGAATTAATAGCTTAAAAACTCGCAATCAACCGAAAAATTCTCCACCAATTAACCAAAAAGCTTCTGAGGCTTCACGAATAGCAATTATTGATGCACTCCGCTATCAAATCCAGCAACAACAAAAAGAAATTAATATTCTTGCCAATTTAGTAGGAGGTAGTAGTTTGACACCTCAGCAGATAGAAAAGTATGACTTTATAGCAGAGAATAAACGGCTAAATGAGGCATTAGAGATGAGTCAAAATCAACTGAATGAATCGATTATGATTAATCAAAATCTGACTGAATCACTTAAAAACTTAAAATATCAAAATCAGGAATTAAAGAAAAAATCTGCTAATTACCAAGACTTGCAATCCGAACAATCAGAATTTCATCAACAGAATAGTAATATTCACGTTTTATTACAACAAACCATATCTGAATCACGTCAATCAAATATAAAAAGGTTTGCTCAAGCTTTCAAACAAGAGGATAAATCTACAGATTTCTTAGAGACAGATACTAACTGTTGAAAACATAGTTGTTTCTTTTTATTGATAAAGTTAGGGAGTCAACGATGTCAAATTATTACGTTTTTGTTAAAGAACATTACTTCAGACCTGTCAAGGTTGAAGCAGATAGTATTGAAGATGCTGTTGATAAAGTTGCATCTGAAAAAGGAGAAAGCCTGACAATAGAACATCACTCAACTGGGCATTGGACTGAATGGTTAGTAGAAGATGAAACAGGAATTAGGCACTATCATTGTGTTGGTATTGGTTATGTGAAATTCTAACTATTTTAGAAATTTAACCTATAGCGGATTTCAGGTAAATGTGAGCCACCATTTTTTTAGACATTCTCTTAATTATCTATGGTCTTATTTCATTTACCTACAAAGCCTTGTGCCGCCCATCTTTTTATTTACACATAATTTTTTATCAAAGGTCATCGTACAGTATTTTATTTGATTATCATATTCTTATAAATTATTAATAACCAACATTCTAAGCAACATTAAATTATCCAGCGTGCTAACTTTCGGTTTCAAAATTCGGTCGGAGAGACGCGCTTTTGTCGCAAACAGTTTTTGTGGCGTTGCCCCAACGACCATCTAGTCCCAACGAAATGTTTTATTGGAGCAACGCTGGCAAAAATTGGAAGAACGTAGCAGCGACGACTAGTACATCGCGGCGGAAATAAACCAACCATTTCAAACCGACGAAAGCCTTAATTTATAATACTTTTGACTTTTGACTTTTGACGAACGCGCAGAGGTACTAGCGCGTCCTTGCTTAAAAATTAAGTTTTGTGGTGTCGTGTATTTTTTCACTATTTCATCAAAGGAGTTTATTGAATGTACGCTGAAATTTGATCCTTTTGGCAAGTTGTAATTTTAGCACAAGCTGCCAGAGTATTTACTACTATGCCCAAAACCTAACTTCATAGGGTTTCTAGTTCGTGCTTGAATTATTAAATGCTCCTAACTATTCACATTGTAGACACTGTCTACAATGTGAAATCAACTTGTGGCTGGACTTTCAGCCATTTCAACAGGTGAGAGTACATATAAGCGCATGAACCCACATGGCGTATGGAGGTTAATCTATCCAAGTAACTTATAATTAGTTTCCTGTTAGGGTAGGCATTGTTTTTTAAGCTAATAGGCATTTAAAGGTGTTCTAGTGCTGCATAACCAATTACTCTTCAGTTTGTTAGCCCAAGAGTGGAAAGAGAACTAAATGCGATCGTCAAAGCATTGGCTTAATCGTTTCCAAAGTCTCCTTTGACCCCACGACAGGAATAATCTCGAATTCACCCAGATCCTGCCACTGCAAAACCCATTGCTGCAACAGCCGCAAATCGTCACACTCCATGAGTTGAAAGCAGCGATTGAAGTTTGCTTCAACCCAACTGTCTACATACTTCAACCCTTCGGGCATCATTCGCCCCTTCTGTTGGTATCGGCGATAAATTTCTTTCGCCTTACCGTCTTTGAAGCGCTCAATCACCATAAACAGCATCTTCGTCCTTCACCTGTCTTTGAGATTTAACCAAATAACTAAATAATTGATACAATCAGTTTTGCACGGATTCCCGTCTTGGGACGCTTCCAACCATGAGCGATCTGGTCTTTACTCCCGCCTATCAGCTTGCACGAATGATTCGCGATCGCCAAGTCTCTGCTGTCGAGGTTCTCGATGCTCACCTAACTCAGATCGCCAAACACAACTCGAAGCTGAATGCCATTTGCACGTTGGATGAAGACAATGCCCGTGCTAGAGCCAAGCTTGCTGATGAAGCTTTAGCCAAGGGAGAAAACTGGGGTGCTTTACATGGTGTCCCCATCACGATTAAAGACATTTTTGAAACAGCAGGGCTACGTACCACGGCAGGCTACATCCCCCTGAAAGACTACATTCCTCAACAAGATGCAACCGTCGTTGCCAGACTCAAAGCAGCAGGAGCAGTCATTCTCGGAAAAACAAACATGGCGGAATTGGCTGGCGATTACCAGAGCACGAATTCCCTCTTCCCACGGGTGAATAATCCTTGGAATATTGACTACACTGCTGGTGGTAGTTCTGGGGGTAGTGCTGCTGCTGTCGCCGCAGGGCTATCGCCGCTGGATTTAGGCAACGATTTTGGGGGTTCAGTACGTCAGCCTGCTCACTTCTGCGGTGTATATGGTTTAAAGCCTACAGATCGCCGCATTTCTACAGCAGGGCAGATTCCTGAAGTGCCTGGAATGCCATTGTGTATTCGACAAATGATGACAGTGGGTTGTTTTGCACGCTCGCTCGAAGATATCCGGCTCTGCTTTTCGTTAATCGCAGGCACTGATCCTCGCCGCCCTGATGTTCCGCCTATTGAACTCGATACCCCCTCTGGTAAGTTTTTGCAGAATCTCAAAATTGCTATGCTCGATGAATGGGCGGAGGTTCCTGTTGCTTCCTCCATTCGAGATGCAATGGTTGCAATCGCACAAACCCTTTCTCAAGCCGGTGCTCAAATCGAACGTTGGCTTCCCAAAAATTTTGACTTATCAAAAACACTGAACCTCTACGGGCGGATGGCAGCATACCTCAACATCTACGCTCAACCCATAGATCGCTATAACGTGCGTCGCAGTTTGGAGCTAATTTTCCGCACCGCCACCCAAGGCGACAAGAAACTCCGACGATTGGGGAATTTCAGCCGCTTACTACCTGAGTTGTTAAATCCCAGCCTGAAAGGATATTTTGAGGCACTCACCCTTCGAGATCGCTTCACTACCCAAATGGATGAGGCATTAGAACCGTGGGATGTTTGGCTTTGCCCAGTTGCTGCAACTCCTGCCTTTACCCATCGTCCGCCGTGGAGTACTGTTGACATTGATGGCAGACTCTATCCCTATGGAGTAGCAAATGGGGCTTACACCATGCCATTTAATCTTAGCGGACATCCTGCTGTGGTGATTCCTATTGGGCAAACTCAGAATGGTTTACCGATTGGAATGCAAATCGTTGGCAAGCGGTGGCGTGAGATGGAGTTGTTAGCGATCGCGACTGAGTTAGATCGAGTCATTGGTGCTTTCTCTTACCCATCTGGTTACTAAGCTTGTTTGTGGTGACATCACACGGATGTAACGCCTGTCAACTTAGCGAACGCAGCTTTCACCCAAAGCCAGGTTCTAACTTTGAAGAAAAAGGATTATCGTCAGGGTTATCTGCAAGAGAGAAAGAATTAGGAGATTTGTCAAGATGAGTAAGTGTTCTACATATTACATTCAAACCCAGCAAATAGACCAACTTGTCGAGTGTTTTGGCACAACACTAGAAAAACTTACCCCAGTTGATAAGCTGGCATTGCAGGCAACATTGGCATATTGTAGAAACACAATGTAAACGGCTGGAAACCTCGAATGGGGAGAAAACATGAGGGTAGAGGGTATTTACGAACCTGAGATAATCGAAGATTTTCAACTTGCTGGTTTTTCTGCGGAGACGGTTGCCGCAGGAGAAACAGCAAAGGTTGTCCAGAAAATATTTATAACCTCACTGGAGAAGGACTTTCACCTAATTGCGACAAATCTTTTGTCTCTGATTGTACTGATCGATCCTGGTGCATCTCTAAATTCTTTGTTAGTCATTATAAAACCAGATAATAAAGGTTATGTTTACTACAAATTTCCTTTTGGTGTGCAAGCAATTGTAAAGAGAGATTTGGAAGCATATCGAGCCGTATTTAGAAAAGACATAGTAGATATCACCTCAGTTTTCTTCAAAGATATGGTTATCGATCTGAATCCTGAAGACGGAGACAGAGTTATATGGCTATTTCGTCAAAATTGGAATTTTGGATTATTTTTTGATTTAAGCGGCAAACTAAAATCAAACTCAGTTTTAGAAGAGATGGGTGTTTACTATCGCAGGCTTGCTTACTTAAGCGAGTATCTATTTTTAGAAAAAAGCAGCAACTTTACTCAAATGATACAAGATGGTTGGTTTCCTTTTGTTGCTTTGATTGGTGAGGGTATAGATGATATCCTTACTTATTATGAAGAGGGTGAAAAACATCCATCAATTATGGAGAAATTAATATCATCTTTTAATGAGCCTAGATTGACAGATATTACATCACGATGGTGGGCTAACTCTTTATTCAATGCCAAGAAAAAGATTTTGCAAGCAGGTGTTAATAGTTATTTAACCAACACTCAAGAGGGATATATTAACGCTGTCAAAAATCTTTCAACTGAACTAGAAGGCATTATTCGAGTTTCCTATCATAAAGATTACGGCAAGAATCCTGGCTCGATAAGAGAGTTGAAAGAATATATCACAAACAAAGGGAGAAATAAGTTCAGTAGTATAGGTTCATTATGTTTCCCAGATAATTTTCTAGACTACCTTAGCGGTTACATATTTAGACAGTTTGATGTGCAGGCAGGACAAATACCTGAAAGCAGACATTCTGTAGCACATGGTGTAGCTCAAGATGATGTATACAATCAAGAGTTCGCACTCAAACTTATTCTCACTTTAGATAATATATACTTTTTTCTAGGAAGCGGTTAGCACCACTCATATGTATACTCTGGAAGCATTAAAGGTAATGTTTAATCATCCACTTTTCAGCATCCTGGCTGAGACAATTAAAGGATGACTGGAAGCAGAATAGCTCACGCATTGGAATGCAAGTTGTTGGCAAGCGCTGGCGTGAGATGGATTTGCCGATCGCCAAGGTCAAGATGGCTTTCGCTATCTCTACTGGTGGCAAATCTTTGGTCTATCGCGTCCGTTTGTTGATTTACTTGAACTTGAGGAGTTTTATCGGCATCGGCTAAAAATTGCTTCGTCGCGTAATGATGATGAAGTTGCTTTGCTAACTCTTGCGTATGTTGAGGGTTGTGCATTCTTTGAACAACGCTTAAAAATTGCACTCATATGAAATGCTGCTTAAAGTCTGGGACAAGTTTCTTGAAGTTTCAAGCACTGCATCGCGTGCGATACTCGAACAATTCGTGTCGCATATTGACATCGTAGGCGAAGAATTGCTTGTCACAACGACTGCACAACCAAAGATGTATCAAAATCTGATATTGCCCAAGATTGAAGCGTCAAAGCCAAGATTGCAAAATCTTGTGTCGCAGTATGGGTACTGGGTTGATGCTGTGAGCTGCAATACTAAATTGGGTATGTTGAAATAAAGACAATTTGTACAATGTTAGATACCCCCAGTGTGGGAGCATCTAATTTTCAAACTGCAATATTTATTTGATTTGTGGAAAGTGCAGCCTCCATTTCTGTAATAGTCATGTGTCTTTTACGATTGGTTTTAGGATTAACACTTGTGTAATACCAGTCTATACCTGCCTTATCGCATAGTTTTCGCAATTGTACATTTTTGGATTTTGGTAAGGGTTTGACTGGTTGTAGGTTGCTTTCTGGTAGTAGATTTGGTTGAAATTCGGACTTGTTTTCTGACTTGATTTCTAGTTCGACTGTTGATTTTTGAGGTTGCAAATGACCCGACACATGATTGATAAATGCCACTTGCATTTCTAACACGAACGCCAGGATGAATAAACACGAAAATCCGTAGATAAGAATGTAGAGTAAAGCGTCGATAACTTTGAATGTAGTTTCCATATTTTTGTTGCTCTAGTGAAGCGAATTGAGCAATTATTTCTATGGTTTTTTTGCGTAGCTAGTGCGGTTGTTTATATAATGAACGAGATTTTTCAGATCGCAGTGTTAGCAATCTTTCTCAATGTTACTGGTTTGAAATAGGATATTTTATAAAAATTTGACTACAGTTTTTATATTATCGACTAACTGTACAATTTCATCCCAAATGGCTTTCCAGCCTAAGACTACACCCCAGAAGCCGCTTACAAATAGACCAAATACAGACTTGAGAAATATGGCTCCCCTGTAGTTTATCTCTACTTTTGATTCGACTCGCGTGTAGATAATTCCTTCTCCAAGTTGGTTTCTCAATTTTTTGAGTTCTCGTGACTCGGCTTTTTCTTTCTGATTAGCTTGTACCTTCCAACCCCAAGGAGAAAAACCTAATAAAATAGCAATTGGTAGGTAAAGGGGCCAGCTATAAACGTAGCCAAGCGAAGCGTAGATGATGAAGAAGGTTAACCCCAAAACAGTACGCCAAATTAGGCTCCAGAGAATAAACAAACTGTCGATAATTGCATGACGGATTACTAGATTTCGGTTCTGACGATATGACATTTGATATTGACTCACGATTGTTTATTGCTAAGTTTTCATCAAGGGTGAATACGTAAATGCTTTTGGCTTGAATTTTCACTACCGAAACTGTTTTTGAACGTTTATTGATTTACCATATTAATTGTATTTTCAACAAAGTACGGCTTCTGAATCGTAATTGTCTATCTCTTCATGCGGAATTAGATTAAACACACCAGCTATTGTGACGAAATTTTTACCCAGGCTGGCGGAATTAATCCTGCTTTCATTAGTATTTTGGGTTTCGTTCATGATATCCTTTGTAAGCAGGAAAATGGGTTAAGTTTTGATGAATTTAATTTGATGATTTATCTGGAAAAAAGATAAAGAGAGGATATCCCCTCTCTTTTCAATATTTACTTTTTACTCCTCTTGGTGGATTTTACCTTGAATCTAACCTGCTTCCCAACTGTGATTTCAGCAATATTGCTAACATCCTTTCCCGCCTTATAAGCCTCCAAAATCGCTTTATTATCGGCTTTGTACTGGATACTTCTAAACTCTGAAGGAAAATCTTCATCATTTACCTCAACCAGCAATCCAGCTACCTTGGGTGGATTATCCCTAATTTCGATTTCTCTCTCTTTCCCAACATTTCTTTCTGGGATTAACCCAACTTCATACTGATGAATAAGACTGCGCTTAATTTGTTCGAGTTGAGTTTTGCGTCGAGAGATTATCTTATCGTAAAGTTCAACTGTCCGTGCCTTTCTGTCCTCCCAATTTTCCAAATCGAGGTTTAATTGGTCAAACACCCATGCGATCGCATCAATTTTAGCTTCAATTCCATCTTGGATGGAGACTAGCTGCTGTAGAAGTTCTTCTACCTTACCCTCTTCCCCTGACTCTGTTGCTTCCTCAATTTGAGACCAGAGTTTAGCAGCATCGAGGGATAGTTCCCTGAGAGTGAGTTCGTTTATTTGGCTGTGAAGTGCTTGAGTCATAATTTTCCTGTAGACGAAAACCAGTAGCAGTTACCCACCACTGGTTGTTGATGTAGAAAGTTGATTTTTTTGTCCCTTGAGATTGAACTTAGTAGTTGTATCGCAAGTGGTAGTAGTTAGACATTTCCTCTGCCAACTCAGCCTCCAAGTCGTAGTACTCATCCTCAGTTAAAATTGCGGCATATTGCTCAACATTTGGCATTTCTTTTACTTGAGAAAGGTTGGCTTTTGGTAAGATGGTAGTAGCAGTTTTCATGAGAACACAACTTCAATTCGATTGGTCTTGAATTGATGCGTTAGCAAATGTTGTCATCTCAAATTTGAAGGGGAAGGTAAATGTTATATCTTCCCCTTTATGTTACTGTTGAGAAGAATCAAAAAGCTAGAATTCAGAATAATGCCTCCCTTCCGCTGCGCGAACAGGGACTTCAAAAAAGTATAAATTATTACGCTTTTTACGGTAAAATCCGGGGCTTTCAACCCTTCTCGCCATTCAGTCGCACAAAATTCTGACTCCTGAATTCTGACTCCTGAATTCTGGCTCCTGAATTCTGACTACTTTCTTGAAATATTTCAAACGAGCTTTACTCCCACAGTGACAGTTGCCCAGGCGAGACATTCCCCTTTCTTCTTGTGTGATACAGGAGATGGCAAGCACTGCAAACGGCGCGTAAATTCTCCAATCGATTGTCTTCGGGAACAAAGTTTTGGTGGTGAACTGTCAGTGTTTTCGCCATTCTTTGAGAGCGAGAAAGACCCTTTGTACTATCACGCCCGACGAATGCATTGCAAACCGCATTTGCTGCATTTCCACTCAACAGAGTGTTTCACAGCATTAGCAATATCTTTCCAATTCTCACCGATAGCGCTTATAATATCTCTTTGGCATATCCACCCCCACTGTATCCCCTTCAAAACGCTTTACAACAAAACCCCAGCACACATTTTATATCAAGTCCGGTTAAAGACTTATCATAAAGACGGCAGCTTTGCTGGGGACACCTTTGCTCTGAGAAAGAGGATTTCAAACTTTTGCACCGCCAACCTTTTTTATAACTAATTAGGCGGACATGATATTATCTGAGGTTTGAAGCAAGAGGCGAACTGCATCCATCTACTCTATCAAATAGCGATGGCGCGATGGCGCTTTCATACCCCCTGGTGCGATAACTTCGCTGCTGCCTTTAGGCGATCGCCCTGAGTGAGTCTCCCTCTGGGAGTATCGCTCCCTGGCGGGCGATGAAAGCTGCTTGGCTTCTACACCTGAAAGAATCTATATCTCAGCCGAACCTTTCTTGATACACTAGGAACTAACCCGCAGACAACCAACAGTATCAAGTATGTCGCCAAGAGATGTGGTTAAACTATGGGGTGAATCAAGACGGAGCGCTCGTTTTCATCGATGACGTGCCAAAGGGCAAGACCCAACTGCACTGTCCGTACTGCTCTGGTAGGCTCACTGCCAAAAAAGGCACTCGAAAAGAACACCACTTCGCCCACACAGAAGACACCTGCCGGGAAGTCTCGCGCTCAACTGATATCCCCACACTACCATTATTCGACAAATTTCACCTAGAACTCACAGGCAAGGAACTCGAGCAGTTAGAGAAGTTCTGGAGGAAAGGTCACTGCTCAATGGTTCGCACTTTAGAAAGCCAAAAATTGTTGCAGTGGAACGAGTATAAGGGTAGGGTTGGTAGGTACGAGTTAACCAAGCTAGGGAAGATTCCCTTGGGCCAATTGTCGCTGCAACTGTTCAATGAAATCCAAGAGCCGTTGATTGAAAAAAAACTCCGTGACTTGCAGAGGTCGGTACTTGATGCCTATGATACCGATTCCCCACTGCTCGTTGAAAAACTAACCGACCTCAAAATCTACAGGGCACAGCTTCAACGCATACTCGCCAATACCCTCTACTTTCTCTTGATACAAGCCTCGGGAGAAACCTTCTACAAAATAGGTGTGACCCGCCGTCCGGTTCAAGAGCGCTTTACAGAGATACAAAACCAGTTGTGCTCTCAATTTCAACAAGTCACTATCAAAACCTTGGGGACTTGGGAGCACAGGGGTAATGTGGAACTCTATTTCAAACACAGATACCGAGATTTCAACTATATGCACGGCACGTCAACTGAGTACTACAAGTTTGATGATGCAACGAGTGTGCTTCTAGACTTGCGGCGGATGAAACCCAAAGTCTTGACTGAAGTGGAGACGGGCATTCTTAACGGCTTCCCGGACCAAGTGGAAGTCGGAATCCAAGCCGACCAGAAAGCAACCCAACGTTCCCAGGCAATCAAGACCGGGATGAGCAGGGCGAAACTTTGGGGAACTCATGTCGGTCGCCCAACTGAGACAGATGAAGGCTTCTTGCAAAAACCCTCTTCTCAAAAAGTCATCTCTGCACTTTATGAGGGATTGTCTTTGAGGAAAGCAGCCGAGAGAGCAGGTGTAGCTGTAAATACCGTTCGCAAGGTTCAGGCGTTACTCCATAATAAAAGCACAACGTAACGTATTTTCTGGGCGTCACAGTCCCATTTCTAGACATACCACAAGCCAGAACGTCTGTGCGGGTTCTGTCATCAACTATAAATGTCGGAGTGGTTTTTTAGAAGTCAAACAAACTGACACCAACAACCAGCTTGACTCCTTACTGAAAATTTAGCTTCCCTAACAAAAACTCCAAACCAATTTCTTCATCAGATTTAGCCAAAAATTTTTCAATGGTCTGCTCTTTGAGTTGGTCAATTAAAGCCAGTATGGTAGTATTTAACTCTCGAAACTTCACCAGTTGCTGCTCCAATCTCTCAATTTCTTGTTTCTGAGCTGCAGATAATTTCTCAGATTTCCATCTTGTCAGTTGTTCTGCATAAATATGAAGAAACTCTTTTTGTTCGTTAGCAAACTTAATAACTCTCCCAACAGTATAATCGTCTAAAGCATAAGGGCGTCCCTGTGCTTGTTGTAACGTCTGGTATTGTTCTTGGGTATCTGACAATCCCCCATCAATCAGCTGTGCAATGACAGGTAGCATTGCAATGGGTTGCCAGTTAGGTGTTTGGTGAAAGCGATCTGACATTCAACGTGTCCAAAGTGCAATTGCCTGACCATACCAAAAAGCAGTGACACCGCACAATCAAGTCATAATTGTTCATAATTGTTCACAGCACTGCCTTAATCTATTGACAGATTAGATGATATAATCCATCCTTATCCTGCCAGTCGGTGCCTGCTTGTATCCCGACTTCAATACCACTTTTCTCTCCTTGGCTTCGCTCAAACTTTTTCGTAGAATCCGGAGTATCAGATACCAAAGCAGCGTGAAAATTTGAGCACACATCTTAATTGTCAAGTTATGCCCCTTGA
Organism: Scytonema hofmannii PCC 7110; assembly: GCF_000346485.2. Taxonomy (NCBI): domain Bacteria; kingdom Bacillati; phylum Cyanobacteriota; class Cyanophyceae; order Nostocales; family Scytonemataceae; genus Scytonema; species Scytonema hofmannii. The sequence goes on along the minus strand of NZ_KQ976356.1, from coordinate 213,557 downwards.
TTTTTCAGGTCAAAACTGTCGTGGGCGCTTCTTCCAAAGTAAGTTCGTCGGTAAATGCCTAATATGTTGCTTGCAAACGACTCAAAAGGTATTCTCCTGCCTTAATTGGGGGATAAATAGGCAATAATTCCCTTCGACAGCTTTCTAAACAAGCAATTTCTGTATCGTCGTTTGGATGACAGAAAAACGCGATCGAGTACCTTGACAGCTTCGTGAATCAAAAAAGCGAATTTACGAATTCTGGTTTTGGTTTCACATTTTGGGCATTTAGTAAATGCACAGTCATCATAAGGATTTAGAAAAAATCTATGTCGTTCTTGAGGACTCTTGCTCTGAAATTTAGTTGAACTCTTCTTAGGCATTTTAGTAGACCTATATTTTAGAAAACAGCCAATATTATTTTTTGTTTGGTTAATTTTTTCGCCGAGAGTCTTTCTACAGGTTAACCGGGTTCTACCGTAACGATGTGCGTACAAGAACTGAGAACTTACCACCAACCCACTCAACAGTGGAAATCGCATAGTAACAATTACTTACCTCCACAACAGAAATCCCTTGCCTTCTTTTATTGACTAATTGATGAGCGATACTGACAATTTCAAAGAAAAAGTTCATCTGTCAGCTGCTGCTTCATGGAACTCGTACCAAATTGTATCTTGAAACCGATGTGCCTCAGTCGCTCACAAAGGTGCCATCTCGTAGGACAGCAACCACTCCTTACTGACCCGTCAGAAAAAGTTAGTTTCCGTCAGTAACCGTAATAAATAGTATTTAATTTATACAAATACATTCAATAATTACGTAATCGTCTCTGGCAAGTTGAATCCTAAATCATCAGACAACAACAAAAGGGATAAAACAATGGACGCTAACATGATTCTTGAACAATGCCAACTGATTAACAGCCAATCCCAGAAGAAGCACATTACAATTTTAGGAGCAGGAATTGCAGGTTTGGTTGCTGCTTACGAACTAGAACGCTTGGGTCACACTGTTGAGATATTAGAAGGTAGCCCACGTATCGGTGGACGGGTATGGACACACCGTTTCGGGAATGAACCCGATGCACCTTATGCCGAACTCGGAGCCATGCGTATTCCTAGCGACCATGAACTGACATTGCATTATGTCCAAGAAATGGGACTCAGTGATAAGCTGTGTAAGTTTATGACCGTGTTCGAGGAAAGCAATGCCAAAATGAACATTAACGGTCAAGTGTTGAAGATGAAAGATGCACCTCGTACACTACAACAAACAGAAGGCGGTTTGTTGACTGACACTCGTTACAGCGAACAAACTCGCAATTTTGCGGCTTGGCTTAAAACTATCATTAATACTATTGCTCCTGGCAATCTTCGTTCTGATTTTGAGCGCGACTTGCAATCTCACCTGATGGATGAGTTGGAGCGCTTGGATTTAGATCCCTACTTCAGCGAAGATGGTGAAACGATAGATTTGCACTCCTTCTTAACTCAAAACCCCAGCTTCCGCGCCAAGTGTTCTCAAGGGTTAGACATTTTCCTTGGCGACATCATGACCGAAACCAGCCATGACTTGTTGCAACTTAAAGGTGGAATGGATCAAATCATATCAAGATTGGCAGCATCAATCAAAGCGGACATCAAGTGTAATGCTGAAGTAGTTGCCTTGCTCTTAGAAAAAGATTATACCCAGATCGCTTGGAAGCAAAACGGTCAAATCCACATCAAGAAATGCGACTACGTGTTATGCACAATTCCATTCTCCGTACTTCGCAAAATGGAGTTGAGTGGTTTCGACGAGCAAAAGTTAGACTCCATCCACAACACCGTTTACTGTCCCGGTACTAAAGTAGCGTTTCATACCAAGGAAGCTTTCTGGACAAAAGAAGGTATCAAAGGTGGAGCTTCCTTCAGTGGTGAAGGCGTGCGTCAAACCTACTACCCCTCAGTTAAGTTCAATCCAGAGCGTGGAAGCGTGATGTTAGCAAGCTACACTATCGGTGATGATGCCGATCGCATGGGCAAAATGTCCGAAATTGAACGCTTTGACTACGTGCAGAACACAGTCAGCAAACTTCACCCAGAATTGAACGTACCCGGTACAATTGTGGACAAAGCATCCATTGCTTGGGGTGAGTATAAGTGGAGTGCAGGCGGATGCACCATTCATTGGGATGATAGCGAATCCAATTACTTGGCAGCACAAAGACCGCAAAACACCTTGTTCTTTGCAGGCGAACACTGCTCTCGATTCCCTGCTTGGCTGCAAGGTTCTATCGAGTCCTCTCTGGAAGCTGTTCGCGACATTGTGAAGCACAAGCCAGTTACAAAGTCCACTGCTGTCAACACTATTTCTCGCACCAATCGTCAGCTGGTAACAGTTTGAACAGTGACTACCTGAGCGATTAAGAAAATTTAACAGTAAGTCGATTGTTTTATACCCTTTAATTTGTACCCGCCACGAGCGGGTTTTTTGATATGGGGTGAAAAAAGTAGCGATCGCATTAGTTGCAACCTGGGGGAACAGTTAAAGCGATCGCTGCAAGTCGGCTCCCCTCATAACCCAAACAGTCACTGGTGTTCTATGACTGTGTTATCACTTACTTTTTTTGTTAACCATTACACAAAATTCCTGCCAAAATTGGTAAACGAGCGGGTTAACCCGGATTGACCATGCCAAAATTTTACACTTATGGGGTTTCTTCCACCTCCATCATATAGTGCGACAATGACTCTTTTCGCACTACTTAGAATGTAAAATACATACAAGGGGCGCGTTCGCCTCCCAACCAAACCTGCACCCAATAGTTCCCATATGAGTTCCATTCACCCAGAAAATATCAGTGTTTTAGAAAGTTCATTTGCCCTCAGTATCGGGTCAAACTTTTCTTTAGAAAATGACCCGGATGTGGTAGAGCAGTTAATTGGGGATAAGCGAAGTCTCAACACCAAGCGCGAGTACCAAAAAGATTTACGGGACTTCTTTTTGTACATAGCGAAAACTGAACTCTGTCGGGATTTGGTTTTGGAGTTTCTGCACCTGGAGCAAAAACACGCGGTGGCTTTAGTTTTCAAGTACAAAGCACACTTGATGAAGAAGAAATTAGCAGAAGCAACAGTGAATCGTCGTCTGAGTGCAATCAAATCTATGGTAGAGATGGGGCGACGGTTGGGAGTGTGCAATTTTTCGTTAGATGATGTCAAAGGTGAGAAAGTTGAAACTTATCGCGATACCAAAGGCATTCCACCAGGTGACTATGCCCGAGTTATTGGTAGGTGCGATCGCACGACTCTAAAAGGAAAACGAGACTATGCCATACTGCGGTTACTTTGGGATAATGCTTTGCGTCGGAATGAAATAGTTAATTTAAATGTTTGTGACTTTAACCTTAAGGAAAAAACTTTATCTATCCTGGGTAAAGGTAAGGGGACTCAGAAGCAAGTTGTCTCACTGTCAGAAAAGACAGTTGATGCGATAGCGAGTTGGTTGAAAGCGAGTCAGAAGAAACGTAACGATGACCCCATGTTTACGGTACTTGCCTATCATAATTATGGAGAAAGATTAACTGGAGAAGCAATCAGGCGACTGGTGGATGGGTTATGCAAGCAAGCTGGAATTACCAAGAAGATGTCACCACACCGCGTCCGCCACAGTGCAATTACAACTGTACTGGATCAAAACAATGGTAACTACCGTGCTACTCAACGTTTTAGCCGTCACGCCCAAGTGCAGACGGTTCTCAAGTATGATGATAACCGTCAAAATTTACAAAAAGCGATGAGCGATAAGATATCGGATCTGATTTAGAAAACAGGAGTGGAGGTTGACTGCATCCAAAAAAGCAAATCTTACCGGAGAAAAAGGCAGTGAGTCTGGGTGCATCCCCTTAGAGAGGATAAGTTAACTTTGTTCAAAAAGCCCAACGTCCGGTTTTAAGTAACCCCAAAGGTTCTTGCGTTTGCATAATGGATAGCGAGTAGCAGACGAACAAAACCCTTATAAATGGGTAGAATTGGCAATTTTTGGCAAGCTGTTCTTCGGTAAATGGTTGCAATTCCATAGCACCCTCAGGTTCCCAGCCAGTGTGCGATCGCCAATAGCAGATGTCCCGCGTTGCACAAGAACGATCGCACCACGGCGGATGACATTAAGTTAGAAGTGCCCCTGGGTAGAAAAAACGGACATCACCAAGCAGATTTTTTTAATGGCAGACGGGCATTGCAAACGGCAGTTCTAAAGACTCTCATTTCACCGGATGATACAAACCGTCATCTTTGTATTGCCATGCTATACGACCGGGATCGCGTGACTTCACCCACGACTCAAATTCCAATTGAGTCATAGTTGTGCGTTGCTGTGTTAAATTGGCTACATTGGTCAGCAATCTTTTTGCCAGTTTTTCTTCAGTCAATGGCTGTAATTCCATAGGTGGTTGCTTGTAATGGGAATACGCACTTTGTTTGCGTCCCCTATAACTTCCTCCTGGGTTTTGTTGCAGTTGCACGATCGCATTTTCTATAAGAGAAAGTCGGTTAGCTAGTGCCTTCACCTCTTGCTCTATCCCTTGAGTTTCTGTACTGTTATCTGTACGATTTTCTGTATTTTTTGAGAACCGCTTTAACTCGGCTTCTATTTTCTGCAGACGATTTTCTGTACTGCTATCTGTACCGTCCCCGTCTAAAACGTGTTCCAACCCTTGGATGACCAAATCGGTGGCTGTGGTGTTCAGCTTCCTTGCTTTGGCTCTCAGTGCTGCTGTCAGTGTTTTGGGCAGTTTAAAGTTAATGGACTCGCGTTCAATTTTTGCCATATCTGTACTTGCATCTACACCATAGTACAGAGTTTATCAAGAGAGGGGGGTGACCGAAGAATTCGTAATTCTTAATGTAAAGGTTCATTTACTGCCACAGGACGTGGAGGTCTACCACCATCTCCCACAGAACCGTTGACGGGTGATTCAGTACTTGCAACTTGGGTGACACCTCCATCTGAGGTTGGGAGAATTGGAGGTGGGGATAGGACAAGTTTGGGAGAAAACAAGACTACCACTCCAAATTCCCCAACTCAAATTGTGGAAGCTCAAAGCTGGGTGATGGATGGCAATGGCGACATTGTCTTAGTTGCCCTAGCAGCTACCGCGACACCTGACAATCCCACCTACAAAAATGCATCTTGCCCAGCTTCATAGAGAAATGTCATAAAATGGGTGCCCGCAGTCAGTTGGCTTATCGCAGCTTTTACCTCTCTTGAGTAACGGGGTATCTCACTTATATGGAGATACGTTGACTTGTAAGAAAATAATAAATTAGGAGCGATAAGCGCTCTTTCAGCTTGCGCTGCGCGATCGCTTAATCACGTGCTCTAGCAAAAGCCAATCGCAAGCCTAAAGCAATCAAGACTGCACCTGCGACACGTTCTAACCAGTGAGAAATAGACTCAAGAGTGTTTTTGACTATCCGTTGTGAAATGAGCAAAGCGACAAGATTGTACCAAACCAGCGCTATAGTAACAATGGTTGCACCATAAAATGCTTGTGTAACTAAAGGTGTTGCTGGGTGGATAATTTGAGTAAACAGTGCTAGGAAAAATAAGGTAGCTTTGGGATTGAGCAAGTCTCCTAATAAACCAATCCGAAACGCCATCCAGCGACTGATATCTTTCGATCTTTGTTTGCTATCAACCGAGTAGGAATGTTTTTTAGCTCGTAGCGATTTTAACCCGATATAAATGAGGTAAGCAGCACCTACCCACTTTAGGGTATTAAATAACAGAATTGACCGCGAAATAATAGCGCCAATGCCAACTAGACAATAAGTGGCATGAACGACGTGTCCGGCAGTGACACCCATAGCAGTGTAGATACCTGTTTGCCTGGAATAAAACAAGCTGTTGCGGAGTGTCAACGCAAAATCCGGACCTGGACTTATCACTGCAGCAAGTCCAATCACAAAAACTGTCAACCAGTCATTTAGAAATGACATTAATCAACAACCTCAATATCTTTCCTATTACTTTTACCGCAACTCGGGACTCTATTAACCAGAAATTGAGCCAAGCTCACAAAGAGCGATCGCTTAGCTGTTGCGACAAAGATGCACCCCACAACTAAAACGCCCGCACCAACCGTTGCTGCAACTGAGTATAGCGCTGTTGCTTTTCAGTAGAGCGCAAAGCCAAACCTATGGCTTTTTTAGAACCAATAACAATTGCTAACTTCTTCGCCCGCGTCAATCCCGTATAAAATAGATTGCGTGTTAGCATGACATAGTGTTGCATATACAGGGGCAGAATCACCACTTACTTGATTTCCATTTTCGGAAACAACACCTAGTTTATAACGCTTTGAGGCTTAACTGAACCGTATTGTATTATATGCGATTCTTTAGTTGAAGTTCAATGTAGAACAGCGATACAGCTGTACTCCGTTAAGCCAGAGGCTTATCGCCATTTGGTTCTGAGAAATATCGCACTTCCTTTTCTCAAAGCGATAGTCAATAATAATAGCGCTACCCTAACTTGAGAGTAGCGCCATTTTTTTATTAAATTCACCGGATAATATATCAAAATTGGCTCCGGTGATGTTTACTAGAAATTGAGCGTGCTTTAATGGATTACACTGCACGACGGGTGACTAAATTCCATACAAAAATAGCGACAAGCGCACCAACAACTGCTAACGCGATACCGGGAATACTGAGGGCAGAAGCGGCCAAACTAAACTGTCCCGTGCTAAAGAATACGCCCAAGCTACCACCGACAAAAGCACCGATAATTCCTAACAAGATTGTTCCCAAAATTCCACCACCTTGGTGTCCGGGGTAAATAGCTTTAGCTATAGCACCAGCAATCAAACCTAAAACAATCCAAGCAATAATGTTCATTGTTCTGTTAGGGGATAAACTTTTTCATCTGACAATGACAGAATAACAATTCAAACTCGCCTGAACAATCTGCCATCAGAACTAATTATTCATAGGTCTTAAGTATGAGTTAATTTGGTTTATTTCTTAAGACATAGATAGCTCTTAAAACAAATTAAAAAACTCCTAGTTAGTCCCAAACTAGGAGATGGAAAAGTTATTGCTTGGTAATTGCATTCTAGGAATTTTTCCAAATTTATCTGTTCTCCCAAAGGAGTAAAACTTGAGAACGAATTTGCTTTGAGTATCCGCGTTATGCACTTCTTATCATCAAGCTGATGGATTGGCTCTCGTTCATGTAACAATTAATCCCATCCGCGTAACTTTTGGTGTACGGTAGCTAAGTGCCACATATAATCGTCAATTTGATGACTGACTGCTTGAGTCATGTATTGCCGTGCTAGTTCTAGTTGACTCTCCACTTCAAAATACAACCCAAGATAAAGATAGCTATAGAACGATTCACGCTTATCGTTTGAAGAGCCAGCAGCCAGTACAACATCATCAACAGAGCAATTACCAGCATATAGATCGTAAACCCGCCGCATGACTTGCCGAGGATCGTTTCTGACTTCTAACAAAGACTGTTGTGCTTGAGCGGGACTGTAAAGGCGAGCAATGCAAAGATAGCGCCAAACTGTTTCTTCCACATCTTGAGAGTTAATGGTTAAGTCTATTTCAAATTGTTTTGCCCCAAGAGCAAATCGCTCGGCATAGTAGTACGACAATCCTCGTTGCCATAGGTAGGGTGTTAAGCGTGGGTCTAGTTTTTCAGCTGCATCAAAGTCAGCGATGGATTCATTAATGTTAGCTAACTTGAAATGAACCATGCCCCTATGTACGTAGGCTTTAGGCTCATGAGGATGACTGAAGATAACATTGTGACAACGAATTAGCTCTTGTTCTATAGGATTGCTTGAGTTCATTTTTTCTTTTTCTTCTTACTGCTTTTCAGATGACTATTGCGAACAGATGAAGGAATTGTGCGATCGCATATCCAGGTTACGAGACCAAGGGAATTTGGAAGATGCAGCACTTCATATCTTAGAATAATTGGGGGAAATTAAGCGCCCTTACCTGACGCCATTGGAAGAAAAGCTGTTGAGTCTTTTGGAGAGGGAGTTTGGAGTTGGGTAGTGCTTTGATTCAGTACTTGTTAGTTTAGCATAACAAGTACTGAAGAACCAAAACTATAAGCAAGAATACAAAAAATCTTACAGTACCATGCTGCCCGAAGATTTGGAATCTGACGATTTAGAAGATGATTAAATAAGTAGAGTTATTTATGTAATATATAGAACCTCAAGTTTGTGAATTAATTGTTAGTCAGCACAAATATTTAAATATATTTGTTAGCCCTGAAGAATATCAGTTAATAAAAGACTTAAAGGAAGTAGCTAATCTATAAAAAAAGGTCAATCATTATGAATTTACAAGAAACTCAATTGCAAATTTACCAGCTAAAGCAACAAATGACTTTAACCCTAGATAATCCTAAATCCGTGAAATTACAGGTGAAAAATATCAACTGACTTCAAAAGCAATTGAGAGCTATTAAAAAAGAGATAAACTTAGCTATTAAAGAAATTAATCAACAAGCCACGCAAACTACTCCTGATAGTATTATCTCAGTAGGACTAGATTTATTTGGTAAACGCAAGTTAGCTGGTCAAGTGAGACAAAGCACAAGGAGAGGAATTCAATCAGATAAAATTAATGCGAGACAACCTTATATGGATATTAAAGACTACATTGACCAATTGATACTGGAGGGCGATAAACTTAAATTAAAAGCAGAACAATATTTAGCTTAATGGTTTATATCCAATTCTCGCGGCTATGCCTTCAGCAACACCATTAATTAAAAAGCAGAGTACTGTAGTGTGAAAGTGTTTATTGGGTTTTTTATCTGGGCGATCGCATAAATATCAAAACCCACTTTTGGATTCTTTCTTTATCGCCCGCCATGGTGCGCTCGGACAGTCATTGCACTGAAATATTTGCTCTTATTGCCTCATCTTGCGGCTTATCGCTCTAGAAGATACGTATTAAAGTTACTTAACAGAATGACTGTAGTCGGAATTTCCAAGCAGAATCCGGAATAATACCAGACAGCAATGTAGTTACTGAGAAATTCAACTTGTGACCCGTACAATGCAGCCTATATCTTAAGCTTTTTTTACATTAAATTGACCGGGAAAGACGTAGATTAGAGAAACGAGCGGGACATTTCTGTGATACCACTTAACCTTGACGCTATTATTAATGCGATTTCTGGCATCGCCAGTCCATTGATTAAAGATAAGTTGCAGCGCAATGAAACTGTTATCAAATTACTAAAACAATTTAACCTTGCTCCCGAACACCCGCCTGCGGATTTTAGTGGGGTTTACGCCTACGCCCTGGTAGAGTATGGTGTAGGCAAACCAAAACCCTTTCTCGAACTTTTCCGCCACGAACAAATAAAACTTGCCTTTCGCAAAGCCTTAGACCACAATAACCCCTCAATCCTCCTATCTGAAGTCGATACATTTGTAGGTGCTTATGCTTTGGGGGATGAAATCAAAACCCTGGGGCTTGATATTAGACGCGAAGTAGCAGCATTTGCCACTGTCTTTATTGAAGTTGCCAAGCGTAGCCGCACCCCAGGAGATGCACTGATGAGCCAGCAAATTGGTTCTTTGCACAAAAAAATCGCAGCTATTACCGAACAATTAGACAGGCTGCCAACTCTCGAAGGAATTCGTACCGAGATGGCAAGGTTGGCTTCCCAAAATTACCCAGCACTGCCAACTGCTAGTACTGCAGTTGAAAACAACTGTAAGGCTGTTGCACTTGCCCAACAAATGCGCGGTTGGTTTGAAACCCTGGGCTATCGTTTCGAGAAACATGAAGTTTGGGCAGAATATTTTGAGTGGATTATTAACATTCAGGGAAGGCGGGGATACGATCGCATTTTAGTACGTGGCATAGAGGGTGAAGCAGGAGTTAAGGACGTTGCAGCTTTGCGTGAAGAAATACAAAAGCAACGGACGGATGAAGGATGGCTCGTTTCAGCGCGTCGAATTTCACGCGCTGCACGGGAACAAGTTAAAAATGAGGATTACAGCAAAGTTTTTTGCTACACCTTTGACGAACTCTTAGACCAAGATGCTGATTTTAGCGGTTACCTGAACTGGTTGGAAACTGAGGTAAAACGTCGGGGCATTGATACTAAGTATGTCCCCCTTGCTTGCACCAAAGAAGAAATTGACTCTGTAACTAAACGCCAAATAGCTGTAAGTCGTTACGATGAGGAAGATGGCTGGATTGATGGCTACATCGACCTTTGGTTGGACGATCCAGCTAAAGAACATATCTCAGTTTTGGGAGAATTTGGCACGGGAAAGACTTGGTTTGCTTTTCATTACGCTTGGGTGGCATTACAACGATACCGGGATGCTCAAAAACGCGGCGTGGAACGTCCCCGCCTCCCGTTAGTCATTACCCTCCGGGATTTTGCTAAAGCACTCAATGTTGAAAACGTGCTGGCTGGTTTCTTTTTCACCCAACACAATATTCGCTTAAATAGTGACGTTTTTGACCAACTCAACCGCATGGGCAAACTGCTGTTGATTTTTGATGGCTTTGATGAGATGGCAGCTCGTGTTGACCGCCAGGAGATGATTAACAACTTCTGGGAGTTGGCGAAAGTGGTCGTTCCTGGTTCTAAGGTCATCCTCACCTGTCGCACCGAACATTTTCCAGAAGCGAAGGAAGGGAGAGCACTGCTTAATGCCGAACTTCAAGCATCAACTGCTAATTTAACAGGAGAAACACCACAGTTTGAAGTCTTGGAACTGGAGAAGTTTAACGACGACCAAATAAGACTTGTCCTATCGTTTCAAGCTTCCTCTACTACAGTAGAAAGTGTGATGGGCAATCCTCAACTGTTGGATTTAGCACGTCGCCCGGTGATGACTGAGTTAATTCTAGAAGCACTACCGGACATTGAAGCCGGGTTACCTGTGGATATATCGCGGGTTTACTTATATGCCGTGCGTCATAAGATGGAACGGGATATTAAAGCAGAGCGCACCTTTACGAATTTAGCAGACAAACTTTACTTCTTATGCGAACTATCCTGGGAGATGCTCTCAACCGACCACATGAGTTTGAACTATCGGTTGTTCCCAGACCGCATTCGTCGTCTCTTTGGTTCTGTGGTGCAAGAAGAGAAAGATTTAGACCACTGGCACTATGACATGATGGGGCAAACAATGCTGATTCGGGACGCGGATGGCGACTATACTCCTGCCCATCGTTCCTTATTAGAGTTCTTTGTTGCTTATAAGTTTGCCGCAGAATTGGGAGCATTAGCTGAAGATTTTACTGAGTTGGCAAGATCGCGATCGCGTTTGAATAACAGTGCAGCACCAATTGACTATACCTGGTCTGGTTACTTTGCTCCTCGTGATGCGGTCGCGCTTAGCGGCGGCAACAGCCTTGCGCTATTAAAAGGGTTTATACGTGAGCCATTAGAGAAGTTGAGGGAAACCGTTGGGCGATCGCAACTGACGAAAGCTGTAATGGATCTGCTCGTGCCAATGTTGGATAATAACGAGTCGCTGGTTAAAGTTATTGAGGCAACGCGAAGGAAAAGTGAATTGGAGGTAGGTTATGTTGGGGGGAATGCAGCAACGTTACTAGTGAAAATTGACAAGAAGGCACTAGACAACAAAGATCTCTCGCGTGCTGTGATTATCGGGGCTAATTTTTCCGATGCTAGTCTGCGCGGTGTTAATTTTGCAGTGGCGAATTTGGCGAATACTGTTTTTCCCAAAGCCTTTGGTGCAATTTTCGCAGTGACATTTAGTCCTGATGGTAAATTGTTTGCTACAAGTGATGCTAGCTGTAAGATTCTTATTTGGAGATGTGAGGATAGTCAACCAATTGCACTCTGTGAAGGACATAAAGATTGGATACGGTCAATTGCCTTTAGTCCGAACGGTAAAGTCGTAGCTAGTGCTAGTTATGACCGAACAATTAAATTATGGAATATCCTCACTGGAGAATGCCTAAAAACTTTACAAGGGCACGGAGGTCGGGTAAATTCTGTTACTATCTCTTCTAACAGTAAAATCCTAGCTAGTGGCAGTAGCGATCACACAATCAAAATTTGGAATATGCATACTGGAGAATGCTTTAAAACCTTGCAAGGTCATACCAGTAGAATTCATTCAGTTACAATTAGTCCTGACAGTTTAATCCTAGCTAGTAGTAGCAGAGACAAGACAATTAAAATCTGGAATATTTATACAGGAGAATGTCAAAAAACCTTGCTGAGCCATAGCGATTCTGTAAATTCAGTAACAATTAGTTCTGACGGTACAACCCTAGCTAGCTCTAGCGCTGATACAACAATAAAATTATGGAGTATACATACAGGAGAATGCCAAAAAACCTTACAGGGACACACTAATGAAGTGCGAACAATAGCTTTTAGCTCTAACAACAAAACTCTTATCAGTGGTAGTTACGATAAAACCATCAAGTTATGGGATATTGGCACTGGGGAATGTTTGAACACTTTACAAGCACACACTGATTGGGTTAGATCAGTAGCAATTAATCCTAATGCAACTACTTTAATTAGTGGAGGCAACGACCAAACAATCCGTCAATGGGATCTCCTGACTGGAGAATGTATAAAGATTTTACAGGGTTATAGTGGCGCAATACGATCAGTAGCAATCAGTCCCAGTGATGCAACTCTAGCTAGCAGTAGTGAAGAACCAACAGTGAAGCTATGGAACATACGTACTGGAGAATGCCTAAAAAATTTACTTGGACACACAAGTAGGGTAAATTCAGTAGCTTTCAGTCCTAACAGGAAAACTCTAGCAACTGGTAGTTATGACCGAACAATCAAACTATGGGATGCTTGTACTGGAGAATGCCTAAAAACTTTCAATGGTCATAGTGGTGGAGTCAATTCAGTAGTTTTTAGTCTTAGTGGTAACATTTTAATCAGTGTTGGTGGTGACAAAACAGTGAAACTATGGGACATTGAAACGGGAGAGTGTCTCAAAACCTTGCAAGGACATACCAATTGGTTATGGTCAGTAGCCGTTAGTCCTGACGGTACAACTATAGCTAGTGGTGGCGATGACAAAGTAGTGAAGTTATGGAATATTTCTACAGGAATATGTTTGAATACCTTAGAAGGGCACCAAGAATCTATATGGTCATTAGCAATGAGTTCTGACGGTAAAACCCTAGCTAGTTGTAGTGATGATAATACAGTAAAATTATGGGATATTAGCACGGGACAATGTCTTAAAACTTTACAAGGGCATATAAGCAGGATAGAGGCAGTAGCTATTAGCACTAATGGTCAAATTTTAGTGAGTGGTAGTTTTGATCGAACAATAAAACTTTGGGACATAAATACAGGAGAATGTTTGAGAACTTTGCATGGTCATACTCAACGAGTACAGTCAGTAGCTATCAGTTTCGACGGTACGCTTATATTTAGTGGTAGCTATGATGAAACAATCAAGATTTGGAATGCTAATACAGGTCAATGCCTAAATACTTTCATTAACAAGCCGTATGCAGGAATGAATATTACAGGCATTACTGGTTTGACAAAATCTGAAAAATCTACGCTCAAAGCTTTAGGAGCAGTGGAGGATGAGTAAATTCTGCTCAAAATGAGATGTGATGGGATGCGATCGCGCTTCAACTCTTTTTTATAAAGAGTATTCACAAATATGGATGTTATATTCAACTATAGTGATTATATTGCTGGCTATTATAAGAATAGCTTAAGTTTACTGACTCTTCATTGCTTTGCACAGTCGTGCTGGTAAGCGATCCAATACTTCACCTGGGCAATTGGAGTTGCCAGTTTTTTGATATATTAAATTCTACTTGTTACTAGAAAGTGTTTCCTCAAAGCTAGAACTCGTCTCCCTGGCGCTGCTCCAAATTTGGGCTATATCCCCAGTTTCAATCCTCAATCACCTTAATAAGGTGATACGATAATTGTCCTCGCTGCTGTTGATTTCTGAGTCTTAATACGAAAGGGTTACAAAAATAAAATTACTCTTTTACATGAAATTATCAGAAAAACTTTTAAACATAAAAAAGAAACATTTCTCACTCCCTTTTTCAAACTAGTCCTCCATATCCTCGGTCATGCCAGCATTTATAAGTGTAATATTGTACTCAGCATTATCGGTTTGTCCTGTAGCCCTCATGGTATCCCGGACTACGTAGTAGATAGCACGTACCTGTGGACCAAAGACAATTTCATCCTCATTCTTCAAATTACGTGCCAAGATTTTTCGTCCGTTAATCATTAAGCCGTTAGAGCTAGCTTTGCCCTTGGCATCACCATCGACAATTCGATAATAGTAAATATGTTTTTTATCATCGCATGGTAGCCTAACCAAGGTAGCATGGCGACGTGAAACAAACTGTGAAATCAAACGAATATCACACTCGCGATCTCTACCAATAGAGTAAATAGGACGATCCAAAGAAAACTCTTTACGCCCTTGGTCATCTTCTATTATCAGTAAATGGCTTTCATTCGATTCTGCTGTTACTGATGGTATTTCTTCAGCAACAACAGCAATTTCTTCTTCAACGGCAGGTGCTGCAGCTTGACCTTGTTGTTTAGCTAACAATTGTTTGCGATACAACGCTGCCATTTCCTCTGCCTTATCATAAACAAGTTGACGGTTTCTAATGATGTCACCCGGTTCGGGTTCCAATTTTTTAGTAGATAAGGAGATACGACCTCTTTGTGCATCTATGTCAATAACCATCACCACGATTTCATCGTTGACGCTAAATGCCAATGAAATTGCGTTACAACCAAATTCATAAGCAGTCTCAACGGAACACCCAGATCCCAAAGCATCATAAAAACCAACAGCAAATTCAACAGCCGCACGGTCGCCAATTTCTCTATTCATTCCAATGACAAAATTAATATGATGAGCAATAGCTTGAGCTTGGATTTCTGAGTAGCAAGCATTCAACAGTACGCACTCTACAGACTCTGAAAAAAGTTTGAACAACCCAGCAAGTGCTTCAGGAGACACTAATTGTATATTCCCCAGTTCGTTCTCAAATGCTAAACCACCATCCTCTGCTCCATGCCCAGAAAAATGAACGATATGGGGCAAAAAGTTTAAAAGTGCTCGTCGAACATCTCTCGGTCGAACTGCCCATTCAGAGTGAAGGACGAATCGGTCTCGCTCGCTTGCTTGTCGCAAACCTTCTTTAATATCGCGGGCTTCTTCATCCAAACGCAGTTTATCCGTACCTAAAGGATGTGCAGCTAGAATCAGAATTTTTCTAATTGAATTATCATCACTCATTACTGCCAACAAGCTGAATATTGCTTCAATCTTAGCTTATGCTCGTTGCACGCGATGGCAACAGGCGATCGCGTGGAGTTTTTCACTTAATATTGCTGCAATGTTGTTAGCCTAGAAACAACTGAATTGCAGACCGAAGCACTTCACTGTCGTTCAAAAACAAAAATGATTGAGACAGGTTTGTTGGTTACCGGATGATAGATTTCTCGTAAATTCAGCAATCGGTAATTGCGATCGCAAAATCCTTCAATCCACGATTCCATAGTACGATAGTACCAAGGAGCGGGATGAAATGGTTCATTGCCAATTTCTTGCCACAAAGTTTCCCGCCAACCATCTGCTGTTTCAGTTCCACCGCCAGCTGTTAATGGGTGGAGTGTTTGAACGATGATGTGACCGCGAGGCTCTAAAAGATGATGACCGACATCAGCGATATCAGTTAAGTCTCGTTGTCCGAGAATTGAGAAGTTACAAATAAAGCAAGAAAAACGTTCAATGTTACCGAATTTTTGTACTCCCAATTCGGAGTATGAACTCACAAGAAAGCGAGAATCGCCACATTCCCGTGCTGCTTCAATCAGAGCATAAGAAGCATCGACTCCCCACCCATCAATTCCCTTGGCAAAAAGTTCGCGACACAACCATCCTTCACCACATCCAACGTCTAAAAAAGTTGTTGGATTTAGCTCAGTAACAGTTTCTAGTATTGCTGAATTGGTAACTTGAACACGGCTTTTAATTTGATGGGAACGAATCACCCGCGTCCAAGACAAAGCATTCTTGTTCCAAGAATTCAGGATTCGTTCTTCATTCTCATGCATATTTTTTCTATTTCTCTGCTACTGGAAGAGCACTATTAATATACAAGCTCGATAGTATTCATATCGTCACTGTTAGAGGTTGAGCCTCTAACAGTGACGATTACATACACTGTCTTTACGTTATCTGTACCTCAACTCATACATATTTAGTAAGGTGGTTGATGTCTGTGCTATTTACTCATCAAAATCAAAGTTCTCCTCATCTTCCTCATCCGGTACAAGTTCTCCAAGCCTTCCAAGCATTGTCGCAATTCCATTTAACTTTGTGGCGAAATCATCGATTTGTAGCTCTAAGTCTTGAGCGACTTCCCAAATACACGTCCCCGTAGGTGCATTAATTGTTGAATCCCCATTGATAATTGTGTGAGCCATTGAATGGAGATTTAGCAATTCAAGTCTTATCCCATCTAGATCGCAAATGCTCGAGCAAATCTCATCAATAGTGTCCACAGCTGCTAAAATTTTAGTAGTATCAAAGTTTTGTTGCAATTCATCCAACTTTTTGCTGCTCACAGTCGGTGTAAATCGTCTTGTGGTTCTTCTTGCTCATGGCGACAAATACCTGTTGATATATCAAACTTATTTTCCATGAGTTAGAGCGTTAACGTACACGATATGAAACCGCTCGCAAACCAATGGCATATCGAGTACTGGAGACTTGCCTATCTTTGGTAGTACACGTGAAAAGAACCGCCAGTGCGCTTCTCTCCAATATGCAAGCGAACAATCTCCTTCACCTTCATCCGCAGCGAACCGTGCATCAACTTTATCATATGGGCAGATTGTGACTTCTGTTGTTTCAATAATGCATAACGGCTGATTGTGACTATCAAGTACGATGCTTTTCTGTCCAACTTTAGGAATTGGCTGACCCTCGGCTTCCCACTCCCATAATGCAGAACTTGTAGCGGTCTTTTTTCTTGACACAATTAATTTACCTAGAGAATTGGCGAGGTCAGGGTTGTCACCAAACTGTTCGGCTACGTATTGCTCGTTACGCACGGGTGAATCTGGTGGGAGTGTTGTTAAATAAGCTTGCCAGTACTGTTTAATTTGTTCCATGTTATTATTTATGCCACTTTTCACAAGCGGAGTAAAAACCGTTTTCTCCCATGCTTCAGTGTAAATCCTTTATTGGCGATCGCCACGTTAGAGCGTTAATACAAGCACGCAGTTAAAGCGAGTGGGCGTGAATATGTTTGACTGCACTTCTATTGTCGTAACGATGCGAGATTTGGGCTATATTTTACAAGCTCATTGGTAGTTAGCGCATCATGGTAGTTATTTAGATATTTCAATAGATGAATATTTTCGATGGATGGAGGAAAATGTACCATCCTCAACTGAATCATTGGCGCAAGCACACGGTGCGGAAAACTGGTTTGGAATTGATTGAAGAATCATAAACTTTTAGTAGCAAGCAGACGTGACCTGCTTTTTCATACTTGAATTGCACTATCGTTAGTGAATGCGGACAAACACATAAGTAAAATTGAAGGTTTTTAAGTCTTGTTTACCGAACTAAAATATTCGGTTAGTCCCACTTATTTACAGTTAGAAATTATTATACGGTTATTCTCAATTCCGAAGTAGTTAAAGCCGAATCACTCAAGATTATGCAAGCCATATTATAAAAACATAAAGCAAACAAACAAGAGCACACTTTCTACTTATTCATAATAGCTATGACACTCATTCGTTACAATCCTTGGAAAGAAATAAACGCAATCCAACGCCTGTTTGAAGATACAAGAGTTCCGTTTGAAAGAGATTTCGTGAAAGTTCCTGCTGCCGAACTAACCCAAACAGATGACGCGGTCCACCTCAAGCTAGAACTTCCAGGTATGGACGCTAAAGACCTGGATATTCAAGTCACAGAAAATGCTGTTTCCATTAGTGGAGAGCGTAAATCTGAAACTAAGACCGAAGAAAAAGGCACGACACGGACTGAGTTTCACTATGGTAAGTTTCAGCGCGTTATTCCATTGCCTCTTTTAGTTCAAAATACCAACGTTACTGCTGAATACAAAGATGGTATCTTGAATCTGACTTTGCCCAAAAAAGAGGAAGAAAAGAACAAAGTTGTCAAAGTGAATTTAGAACAGCCTGCTGCATAGTTGACTGTTTAAGAGATAAATTTCCTTGCACACAAATAATTATCGAGCAACCCCGGTTTCGTCAGAGTTACCGGGGTTTTTTCTCAGGAGTGCGAGCTTGCAAGGGATAACGGCTATACTACCGTATCGCAACAATCTACAGATTAGCTCTTCTTATGGATACTATTTATTTTTCTACGTCAAGCACTCTTGATGTTTTGTAACAAAATCGTTATATTTATTTACATAAGATAACAAACAAGGAAAAGACCTATGTATACTACTGTTAATGAAGACGGCGTCCTCAACAACTATCCCACCGAGCCAAAGATGCAGTTTGCTGAATACCCCGCTATTTGGGAGCAACGTCAATATGTTATCCAAGGCGTGTTTGCTACATTACTTGTCACTACTTTAGTTCTGGTTGCTTTTACAGTTGGTTAAGACGAGTAGACTTTGCTATTAAAAACTCTTATCGACATTTGAGCTTCCCATTTTCACCCTGGCTAAAGGCTAGGGTTTTTCCATTGAAAAGAATAAGACTGACATTGATATATCCGCCTCCATCAAAACATAACCGATTCCGAAAAATAGTTGAAGAAGGTGTGTAGTTTAGGGAAGTACTCTCTCAAATTCTTTTACATCCCCAATTTATTGGATAAATTGGGGAGATTTTTCTAGAACGCCAACATGCATCATGCGAGCGCTCATCTAAATTGAATAAATTATTATCCTAGTGTCAATACACCTGATGGCATATCAATAACAAGTCTTCTAGTTGTAAGCCATTGGCGACCAAGTAAAACTTCTGTTAAATAAGAGCCAACATGCACGGGAATCTGAAATTCTTGACCAACAAGCACGTACTTCACCTAAATATAAGTCAAACTCGGTTTCTCCTCTGGCTGTAAACATTGGCTGCTGTTTTATATATGTCCAGCCAAATCCATCTATGTCTTGACCGTTTATAGCCAAGTAGCCAGAAAAGCCTGTATCGAACATTGCATTAACTGGCAAATCAAAACTAGATGAGACTATCAAATCAATTTCAAAAAACAAAGCATCCTACTCACACCAAAAAAGCCGGATATCATACAGTTCCGCACACCCCAGTTTCGTTGATACGGAAAGTATACAACTTTGCACCTGGATATTTTTCATGTGCTAAGAAAGCGCCTTCCATCTCATCCTGATTAAGAAAATATTCTCCACTATCAGGTTCAATTGTGATGTACCAGTTATAATGGGTTTGCATTAATTCTGGTTTTACACGGTCAAAAATTACTTGACTGCGCGCAGCGTTATTCCTGGCGTTCAGCTTCCCATTGTGCGTGCTGTTCTGGAGTCCATTGAATTTCGCTTAATATCCGTCCCCGTCTAGCTGTAGGATTCGGTTTAGTTTCTGTCATATTTCCCACTGGCAAGTAATATCTATATTTTACTTGGTAGTTTACACGCTTGGTGATACTCGAAAGCTGTTGTCTTGTAAAAAATTCTTGTGCTGCATCAGGAGTAAGTATCATTTCTCCCGAACCGTTCGTTTCTATAAATCTGATTTTTCTATAGAATGGGCGAGCACTGGGTATTGTTATTGCTTTGACGATACTATTGAATCTAAAAAAACATTTTAAAAGGAGACTCGACAATGCCGTTTAATAAATTAAATGACAGTGCAATACGCGACGTGTTGACCAGTGCAAAAGTCATTGCTGTTGTCGGACACTCCGATAAACCAAATCGTACTAGTTACCAAATTGCCCAATTTGTACGGAAGGTTGGTTATATTGTTTACCCCGTCAACCCACAATTTCAAGAAATTGATGGTCAACCCAGTTATCCTTCTTTGAAAGAAGTGCCATCACGTATAGATATTGTTAACGTTTTTCGCCGCTCTGAGTACTTAAGTGAAATTGTAACCGAGGCAATCGCTATTAATGCCAACACAATCTGGGCGCAACTCGGTATATCAGATGAAGCCGCCGTACAAAAAGCATTGGATGCGGGAATGAACGTAGTGATGGATGCGTGTATCTTGATTGAATATTTACGCTTGGTTCGTGTCTAGTTTTATATAAGATACATTTATAACTGCCGAGCACTGTTTTTCTCCAAAATGAGATTTCAAAATGAAAGTTCAATCCGTTCAACTAAAGTATTTTAAGAAATTTCGGGATTATGTATTTGATTTTACTGAGCCAGAAACTGGGTTAGCACGAGATACGATTGTCCTGGTTGGAATGAATGGTTCTGGGAAAACAAGTTTGTTGCAAGCTATTGCAGCAACTTTAGGTACGGCGACTGGACGCTTAGAGAACATCTCCGATCTGGAATGGGTGGGATTTAACTATGAATTGCTCGCGAATAACTGGGGAGGTATGACGCCTGAGGTAGCCGTACAGGTACAATTCTCGTCTGGCGAACTCCAAGCCTTTAGAGATTTCCAGCAGAAGTTACGAGAAATGGGGCGAGATTTGCATTCTCTAAGTGAAGAGCACAATGTAACTCTTAGATGGAACTTATTATTACAACCCACTCTGATTATGTGGAGCAATTAGTACCTGATGCATATATTATTCGGTTAGAGGTGTAGGTGTGAGTGTTGTTAATTGTTGGTTGTTATCTCCTTGTATTGCCTGCACACTACCATGAACAGTACTATCGTTGATATTTTGTATAATTCCATAGTTTACTAAAGGCTGTACCTCTTTACGGTACTGACTTTTTGCTAGTTCAATTATTAATGATGGTTGTGGTGGATTCCAAGTATTACGACGAGTTAAAGCCTCAGCTTCTAATAAAAATCGCTTCAATTTATCCTTTTGCTCTGGTAATTCACGCATGATTCGCCGAATTGCCTCACAGGCTTTAGGTGTACCACGGTTTTTTAGACGTTGTGGAATGTAATTTATCCAACGTAGGATATAATCATTTGATGTCATTACATTTGCTTTTCTCCCTTGAAGTTCTTCAAATGAAGGATCGTTTTCTGTTATTGTTTTAATGAAAGGATATTGCTTGACAAGAAAAATATATAAATCTGCTATATATTCTTCTTTTAATCTTTTTTCTAAACTTCCTTCATGTGAGAGAAGAAAGGAGAACGATCCAATAACCTCTCGACAAAATTCTAAGTCTTGTTGAATTGCAGGCCAAACAACTGACCAGCCTGCATCATCCGCATAATTTATCAAGGCTTTTGCTGCGGCAATTGCTTTGACTCTTTCCTCTCCATCTTTAGGAAGTGGTAAAGGAATTAGCGATTCTGCAAAAATTTTAGCACTATTAGCTTTGTGTTTTATAAGCTCCTCAAGGAGAGTATTAAAACTTTGATGTTTTAAATTTTCATCTTGCACTTTCTCAAAAATAGCACTTGCTAATTTTTCGTTCCAACATTTTTCTAGTGTACGATGAATAAAAATACATCCATGTTTTTGATTTTCTTGGTCAATCAAAAGCATCAACGTATTAATTATTTCGTCTGGGGCATTTTGATATGTAATGCTTAAAACTTCTTGGTGAATATTTTGGCTTTTCTCATCACCTTCTTTAGGATAGTCAAGTATGAGTGATGCCCATTTTTGCCAAATATAAGCAGGGATAGTAAATATATGCTCTGGAGCTTCTTCTAGAATTAATCGTATGGCTTTGTAACCAGCTAGTGCAGACTCATAAAAAGTATTTGTTCCCAGCCATTTATGAGTTTCTGGATTTCCTTTATCTATATATACTTTTGCTGCTTCTACGATTCTTGCTTTTATTGATGACTCAGCTTCTTTCCAACCAGAAAGGGTTGTTAAATCGGATTTACGCAAAAGCACATCGTCATAGTATTGACTATCTGGCATCAGTGTCATTTCTTGACATAGAAGCCACCATGAATCGATATTCCCAGATTCAAATTGGTCTAAAAGTTGAATAATTCTTTCTTTTGGAAGTGGGTCTAAAAGCTGTTGATTATTACTTTCCTGCCATTTCAAGTTTTCTAAGTAATCTGCCTTTGCTTTTTCTGCTTGTGATGAACCCAATTCAACGGGGTCAATTAGTCCTGCAAATTGTGTTTTTAGTAAGGGACTATCTTGACAAGCTGTCAGTATTAAATTTACTTGCTCTGGGTCATATCTTTTGAACATCTGCCATATTATTTTCGCCCAAATTTCTTTAATTTTATCATTTGGAGATTCTCTAAGTTTTCTCAAAACCCATACAAAATCTTTATCTATTCCAGGAAATCCATAGCTTAAAGCCCATATATTTTCTTCTGCTTCTGATTCAGAGATAATTTTAACTATTGTTTCTAGTATTTTGCGACGTTTATCTTCATTTTGTATCAAAATATTTTCAAAGGTTGGTGCTTCAGCGTTATAGAAATGGCTCTTTATTAATTTTTCATGATTTTTTAGCTTCAAATCAACTACTTTTGCAAAAAGTTTGAGTATATTTGGATTGTCAACGTATTTCCAAGCTTGAAGTATTATGGCATCTGAAAGCTTATCAAATGGATAATCCTGATTGTACCTACTAGGTTGCTGCTCAACCCATTTTAAACCTATGGATAAATCTTCCAATTTAATATGTTGTTCAATTTCTTTGGCTATAAAATCTTGATATGTTCCGCCCCTAACATTTTTATTCGACTGCGTAATTATATTAAACAATTCTACTGTAGTTAAATGATTGGGATAAACAGCACGAAGACCATAACCCCTAAGCTCGTCTTCAGTATCATCCCCAACTTCGCCAAATGCTAATGGTTTTAATTTTGCCTTCGTTTCTTCGTCACCAATTCGACAGATAGTATCTGCTGCATTGACTCTAAGCCAATAAGGTTGTTCGGGGGCTAGGGCAACATTTGCTAGGTCGTCTTGAATAGATTTAACCTCACATTGTTGTGCTATTTCTATTGCTACATATCGTGCCGTTTCATTCTTAGTTACATCACAAATATAGGCTTGAAGTTGTGCCGCTAGGTTTTGATGTTTGAGATAGGTATAAGCTCCGAATCTAGATTCATAAACTAATTTGTCTTCATGATACAGTTTTAGCAACGACTCAACCAAATTTGCTTTTACTGTATCATCAGCAGTAGCTACACTGCTGTTTAATAAAATATCTGGATTTGTCTTAATTACCTCTTGAAAAACTTGTTGATTCATACTCGATAACCAAGCGGCTGTTTCATGAAGTTGAGGAACTAATTTACCATCAGAATCGCCTGGATGAACGATTAAGCTCATCATTTGCTTTAAAGTTAATTGACACTGTTGCAAATACCAAGCAGCAAGAAACTCAGCATAAGTTTGGTGTGCCCATCCCATGCGGTGAGAACCGCGAGAAGAAAATAATGCTGTAGATAATGCTTCTCTAACAGCTGCTTCTGTGACAGAAAATTCGTCTCCCAGAGCAAATTCTGTTCCACTAACTAGCTCGCGTATTACAACATCTTCTTCTGGAACATCGCCCTGATCTATGTTCATCCAAACAGCATATCGATTGCAGAAAACTGTTACGGCTGCAATACGAGCCGCAATAACCATTCTCTGGTCAGCAGTTAAGTTACCAGTGAGTCCGACATCGCGCCGTTGTTCGGTTTCTTCGCAAAGTAATTGGCAACCTTGTAAATATAGTTCCGTCGGCTGGGTAGGGAAACTACCATTTTTGCGATATATGTTTAGCAAAAATTTGAGTGTAATTGGTTTAATCGCTAGTGGTGCAACTTCTTGTTGTTCAATGGCTTGAAGAAAGGTATTCTCGTCTAAACCTTCTGCTTGTGCAGCCGAAGCAATATCTACCCGACGCAAGGGAGCTAACTCGTAAACTCCTACAGTTTCTTTTCCCCAAAGTTTTTTCAAACCTTGTTCGAGGCTATTACGCCAGTCAGCAGTTCTGCAAGCAATACGAAAGTATAAGCGTTCTAATTGATCTGAGTAATTCGACAGTTCATCTACTAAAAGTGCTGCTAAAGTATTAATCCTTAATAGACACTCATCTAAACTGTCAAGAAAAACATAAAGCCGATAATCGCTCTGTGTCCAAGCATGGAAAGTTGGGCTCTCAAACAGCTTGTGAATCAATCTTTCTTCACTACCGTAAGTGCGAAGGTCTAACCAAAGTAGCTTGGAACCTTCCTTTTGGATTTTCACTGTAATTTTTTCTTTCTCTGCGTTAATGGCAGAACTCTTACCAATTCCTGGTTCTCCTAGTAACGCTAAGCAGGGTACATCCGCGATCGCATCGAATGTAACTAAATCTGGATTGAGGTAACGCCCAAAGTCTGTATCCGGGTCATATAAATAACCAAATCCTGCCAGATTAATCTTACCTGACCTTGGACACCAAAACCTTTTCCAGTCGTAAGCTTGGGACATTACTGGGAGTTAACAGCTTGATACACTAGTCATTTTAATAACTATTTTGTCTTTATGGTAAAAAGCATCAACAAAAACTCGGGAAGTCAAGCTTTCGTGTTAACTATAATTTCAATCAAGATTATTACAACAGATTCAAGGCTATATTATTTTATAAGTAATCTCCCCAGGATAAGTTGTAAATTTCACAAAGTATTCATCAAAAAATAGTATTTTAATTTACTTAACTGGGTACAGGTAGTCGTATTAGGGTGCGGCTAAACAAAATGTGTGCTGGATAACCATTCGTTTGCATACTCTAATGAGCGAGCATCCAAATCCTGACCTTGAGCCGAAATTACCTACTCCTCAGCAAAGCATTCACCAGCAAGCCAACGATTCAACTGTTGATACTGGAATGCAGGCTGTAATAGGTAATGATAATGTTCTGATTCAAGGAGACAATAATGTTGTAACTTTTCAAAAAACTCTACAAATATCTGTTGATGAAATTAAAACTCGTGAATTTCTACAAATTTCTCCTTATAAAGGTTTGAAAAAATTCGATTTAGAAGACAAAGACCGCTTTTTTGGTCGTGACCAATTTCTTAAAAGCTTAATCCAGGAACTTGAACAAACAAACCTAATTTTACTTTTGGGAGCTAGTGGCAGTGGCAAGTCTTCAGTAGTCAGAGCCGGTCTAATTCCTTGGCTACTGCAAAAATATGGGTCACAGTTAGTGAGTCTGACATTTACTCCCGATGTTAACCCATTTGAATCTTTATACGCAACTTTATTAAGTAAATATGCACAAAAAACAGTCCAGTTTGTTCGTGAAGCTAAAGTTGAGACTTTGACTCTGATGGTAAGAAAGTTAAAGCAAACTGATGATTATTGGTTAATTTTCATTGACCAGTTTGAGGAATTGTTTACTACTAGTCAACCAGATAAACGCAATAACTTTATCGCTACTTTGATACAACTAACAAAAGCAAAGGAGCCAAGAGTTAAAGTTATTGCAACGATGCGGGCAGATTTTCTCGACAGGTTAAGTCCTTATCCACAATTAGTAAAAGTGACAGATAAACATCGTCCCATAATTGCTCAAATGCAATCAGATGAATTACGATTAGCAATTGAACAGCCTGCAGCTTATCACGGTGTAGTATTTGAACCTGGACTGGTAGAAGAAATCATCAAGGATGTGCAGAGACAGGCAGGATATTTGCCTTTACTGCAGTACACCTTGAATCTGCTTTGGGAAACAGAAGTGAAAAATGGTAGTATCAATAACCGTACTTTGAATATCTCTACTTACCGTCAGTTAGGTGGTGTTCGAGGTGCGCTTCAGCAACGGGTGGATAAAATTTATGATGATTTATCCGGGCGAGAAAAAATAGCAACTCAGAGAATTTTTCTTAAACTAGTTGATATTGGTGGGAATAAAGCTTTTGGTAATGAATGTCAGCCAGTTCGCAGAAGAGCTTTGCGTTCTGAGTTTAATGATGTACTTGAAAATAGCGTGCTGATAAAATTGATTAATGAAAATTTATTGGTTAGTAACTACCCATTGGAATCTCAACAACCTACAGTAGAAATTGCCCACGAAACGTTACTTATTTCTTGGGAAACTCTCAATAATTGGATGATGGAAAGTCGGAATCACATTGCCTTAAAAAATCGCTTAAATGATGATGTGTATCTTTGGTTTAACAATCACAAATCTGAGAAAGATCTGTGGAGAGGTTCTCGGTTAGAGAAGGTAAAGGAACTCAGAAAAGATTTAACGTTTAATCAAGTTTTTGGGGGCTTCAACGAGGATGCAAACCAGTTTATCGATGCCAGTATTAAGTTGAACGAGCGCCAACGACACAGAACAATTATTGGACTTACTTGTTTTTTAATAATTGTGATGGTTCTAGCTGGATTTATAGAAATACAAAGACGAAAAGCCATAGATTGGGCACAAAGGGCTGAGGAGCAAAGAAAAAGAGCAGATATCAGCGAAATCCAAGCTCTTAATACTTCTTCTGAGGTACTTCTTGGGTCGGGAAGATTATTTGATGCCCTAGTACAAAGTTTAAAGGCTGGAGAAAAGCTACAAGATGAGAATTTGGCTACATCTGATGCTAAAAATCAGATCTTGGCAATTTTGCGACAAGCAGTTTACAGCGTCAGAGAGCGTAATAGGTTAAAGGGACATAACCGGGCTGTAAACAACATTAGTATTAATCGTAATGGTAACTTAGTTGCCTCCGCAAGTGATGATGGGACAGTCAAACTTTGGGATATTTCAGGTAGACAATTAAAAACCCTTACAGGACATAATAGTGCTGTAAAATGTGTTAGTTTTAGCCCAGATGAATCAATTATTGTTACTGGTAGTGAAGATAAAACAGTTAAGCTCTGGAATATGGAAGGCAAATTACTCAAAACCTTCACAGGGTATAAAGATAGTGTAACCAGCGTTAGTTTCAGCCCTGATGGGTCAACTATTGCTACAGGTAGTAACGACGGCACTGTTAAACTTTGGAATACACAAGGCGAACTAATGAGAAATATTACCGGGCATGGCGCTCCTGTGTATAGCGTTAGTTTTAGCCCTGGTGGCACAAAAATCGCTTCTGCGGGAGGGAATACCAGCGTCAAAATCTGGAATACACAAGGCAATTTACTCCAAAGTTATAAAGGGCATAGTGATAATATCACTAGCGTTAGCTTCAGCCCAGATGGTAAAAAAATTGCTTCTGCTAGTTTTGATAACACTGTCGTACTTTGGAACCTTCAAGGCGAGAAACTGACAACCCTGAGAGGACATCGTGAAGCTGTAACTAGCGTTAGTTTCAGTTCTGATGGTAAGAACCTTGTCACTAGTAGTTATGATGACACTATTAAACTCTGGAGTTTACAAGGCAAAGAACCTCAAGAATTGCAAACATTGATTGGACACGATGATAATGTTACTCGTGTTGTTTTCGGTTCCGATAGTAAAGTAATTGCTTCTGCTAGTTGGGACAACACAATCAGAATTTGGGAAAATAATCCCCAAGATAAAAAACTTCAAATCTTGACTGGGCATAATCGTCGTGTTACTAGTATCGTTTTTAGCCCTGATAACAAAATGATTGCCTCTGCTAGTTACGACAACACAGTCAGATTTTGGAATAGATTAGGTGAACTACTTCCTCTAAATTTTATACGCGATGCCCATCCTATAACCAGCATAAGCTTTAGCCGCGATGGCCAAAAAATTGTCTCAGCTACATGGCTTCGACAGTTTCATCTTTGGGATATTTCTGGTAAACAAATCAAAACTTTTACTGGGCATAGTAGTGCTGTTAACAGCGTCAGTATCAGTCCTAACAGCAAAACAATAGCCTCTGCTGGCGAAGACAACACAGTTAAACTTTGGAGTTCAGAAGGTAGACTATTACATACCCTTAACAAGCACAGTAGTCCTGTCATAAATGTTGGTTTCAGTCCCGATGGCAAAACTATCGCGTCTACAAGTGACGACAACACTGTTAGACTTTGGGACTTGCAAGGTAACGAAATTAAAACCTTGCGTGGGCATAAAAGTCGCGTTACCAGTGTTAATTTTAGTCCAGATAGTAAAAATATTGCTACTAGTAGTGATGATAGTACTGCCAAACTTTGGAATACAGAAGGCAAGGAATTAAAAACTTTAACCGGACATTATAGTGCTGTTACCAGCATTAGTTTTAGTCCAGATAGCAAAACAATTGCTAGTGGTAGTTATGACAAAACTATAAAACTTTGGAATTTAAAGGGAGAAGAACTCGCAACCCTTAAAGGGCATAATGGTGCTGTAAGCAGTGTCGTTTTTAGTCCAGATGGTAAGAGTATCGCCTCTGCTAGCGATGATAAAACAGTGATTATATGGAATTTTGGCGAACTAGATGAACTAGTAGATAGCAAGAAGTTAATGCAGAGGGGTTGTAGGTGGTTGAATGACTACTTGGTTAATTATCCAAATGAGCAAGAAGCATTAACAATTTGCAAAACTAATACATCAATTAGCCAGAGGAAATAAAAATACCAAAATGCTGAACAGGTAGGTATTATGACTAAAAATTCCAGTGGAGTTTCTCAAAAAACAATTTTAATTTTATCTGCCAATCCCAAAGACACAAATATACTACGTTTAGATGAAGAAGTGCGGAATATCCAAGCTGCAATTAAACGAGCTAAAAATCGAGAACAGTTTGAAACTATCACCTCTTGTGCAGTACGAGTTGAGGACTTACGCCGCGCATTGTTAGATCATCAACCAACAATCGTTCACTTTTCTGGGCATGGCTCAGGAACTGATGGTTTGGTTTTAGAAAATAATTCTGGGCAAATGCAATTGGTAAGCAGTGAATCCTTAGCCCGATTATTTAAGTTATTTCAAAACCAAATTGAGTGTGTTTTACTGAATGCCTGCTACTCAGAAGTACAAGCAGATGCCATTCACCAACATATTGATTGTGTGATAGGTATGAACCGTCCAATTGGAGATACTGCTGCCACCGAATTTGCTGTTGGGTTTTATGATGCATTGGGGGCTGGAAGTTCCTATGATGTTTGTTTTGAAGTCGGTTGTGCTTCAATCGATCTAGAGGGAATTCCAGAGTCCGAAACTCCTGTACTAAAGTTTAGACCGCGTTTACCTCAAGCTTTAGACAAACAGATAGAACCACAAATAAATACAGAGGAATATTTTGCTACGAAACAAAATTCACCACCAAGAAATAACGGTGGAATTTCTCAAAGCGTTAACGGTGGAACTGTTCATGGTGGGATGCAGGCTGCTATTGGTAATAATAATCAACAGACAATGACAACCCAAGGAGCAACTAGTAAACAGCCAACTAAAGAAGAAGTTATCCAGATGCTTGCAGAAATTGAGCAGATGATTAGCAGCGCAGAACTCCCAGTTAATACAAAAGAGGAAGCGATTATGTATTTAGGTGCAGCGAGAATTGCAACTGCGAAAGCAGAACCGAACAAAGCACTGATTGCAATCAATCTTGGAGGTGTAGCTGAAATCTTGCAAAATGCTAGTCAAAACGAAGCAAAGGGTAAGACACTTTGGGAAAAGGCAAAGCCTGTCTTGTTGAAAGTCACTGATTGGTTGAGTCAAGCGATCGCTCTGCCCATTTTATAGATACAGCACCGAACACCTATTTCTTCTTATTGAATTTTGCTCAAGCATACGAAAGAAGCCGATAAAATTAGATTTTCCCGCACCGTTAGCTTCAATACCCTTAAATACAATCAGCCCCAACTATGAATTCCACCCTCCACCTCCTACTAAAGCCCCCCACAACGTCTAAGTTTCGGGTATATATTTTTATAGGGTAGTAGCCTTCCTTCCCACCTTTTATCTTCAAATCACTCCATCCTACTCTGTCTCCGTACTTTTGAATATCTTCATTCACACTTACCCATATCTTTCTTTGAACGCTGAAACCATATTTTCCGTTACTATATTTTAGCCATAGTTGATTGATTTTGTTTAAAGTTTCATATGGAAAGTTTCTAAATAGCTCCCGAAAATCGAAAAAATCATTTAGTATCATTACCTGATAAAAAATCCAAACGGTTTCCTCATCAGCTTTTTCCCATCTCAATTCGCTTGAATTTTGTAAATCTTCTTCTAATTGAATACATAGGCTTTCTTCTGATAGCTCTTGTCGAAATTTTCTAAGTTCTGATTCTAAAGCTTTATCGGCTTCTGAATTATATTGTACTTTCAGCATTCTGTAAAATTGCTCTCTAAATCGCTCTTGATTTTCTTTGTCAGCCAGTGCCAAACGAAAGATTTCTCTCCATTGTTCTTCACTTCTATTTTTCTTATTTCCCCATAACTCGTATAACTTATTTAAGGCTTTACGATACAATAAATATACTTTTGGTTCTTCAGGTAATTTGATAGTGGGTATGATGTGGGGTAAGATACGCGAAACTCGATAAGCCCGTTTTGATTCGTCTGGCTCAGGACTCACTTCTATCAGTCCTAATTCAAGTGCTCGTTCTAACTGTTCTTTGTAGCCAAAGATAGATTCACAAACTGCTTCTAATGCTGACATAGGAACGGGTATTTCAAATACCAAACACCAACTGACTATTCTCTCAGTGGAGGAGTCGATTTTTAATTTAGGAGCGTCTTCTGTTACCCAAATAATCTTTTCCTTCCAACTTTCAGAACTAGCTTCTAATTGACTAAGTTTTGAATCAGCATCCTCCTTTGACAGCACCTCATCATTTAACCATTCCAACAACCGAGGATTCCCATCAGCTAGTTGTAAAGCTTGTTCAATTAACTTCTTATCTATTTTATCAGAATGAAAAGCTTCTAATTGCTTTAGCTTTTTTTGGAGATCGGATTTCCGTAATCCCTCTAACGGTTGCTTGTGGAAGTCTCGCAATAAGTCAGATTCAAAATCATAACGACAGGTAATAATAATATGGTGGTAGCTAATATTCTCTTGCTTTTGAATTGCTTCTACTAAAGCACGCCATATCGGGACAACATTAGATTTAAGAATATACCTTCCATCACGAGGCTCTAAATTCCATTCAAAGTCATCAAACACCAACACCAATTGGTTCAACTTACTCAATGCATCTCGCAATCGATATTTTAGTTCCTCTTTCCCTTCTTTGAGTGCTGCCCGTTCTTCTGGATTTTTCATCAAATCTGCTAGCTGATTCACCAAGCTAGATTCATTAATTTGTCGCCAACACACGATTTTTTGATGTCCAGATAATCGGTCACATAGTCGAGAAGCGATGGTACTTTTTCCCAATCCTCCCATGCCATGAATTAAAACTCCAATCTTTTCATTAGAACTCTTGAGTGTCCGCAAACAGTTTTGTAATTGACGGCGACGACCAATAAAGTTCTCACGAGTGGCAACTCTAACTTTCTTTTCAAAATCTAAAAACTCAGTAGCAACAGAAGGGCGAGGTGCTGGTTTGCGTCCTGGTGTCCTCAACGGTGTCACCAATGCTCCTGGTAGTGTTTCAGCAACATACAATCTCAACAAGTGCCAATCTCGTGATTTTTTTCTAATTAATGTTTGGTAAGTTTGGGCAACTGCTTCCGTAACTTTATTTCCTGCTGATAAATTTTCATATAACGTTGCTGCTGCGGTGGCATCTGTATCTAAAACTTTCTTACCCCAACTTAAAACCGCAGTTGCCCCTTCCATCAATAGGGCTTCTGCCATTGAAGAAACCATACTTTTGTCCCAAGAATATCCAGTGGGACAGCCTGAAAGGAAAATCAACTTTGGAAGTTTAAATTGCAGTACATCAGCAATGTCTTCTACACTGCTATATTCTGGTTCTCCTAATTCTGTCTCGGTAATGAAGCAGGGTTTTTCATCTTTAAAAGTTGCATGACTCGTTAGGTGAAAGACATCGAAGTAGCCGTGTTCGTACTCTTTTACTAAATAACCTAATTCCTTTAGACAACCACTTTCTTCAACTGTCAAAGATAAAGGTATGCGCTTTGTTGCCTCTAGAATGCGCCCTTCCTCTGCTTCAAAATCCAACACTCGTTCTATTCCTTGAGGAGAAGTTGCCATAAACAAGACATTCAGCGCACGATTTTCAGGTTGATTCTCCCAACTCAAGTGTCTGCTATCAGCTTTCCACCTTACTGGAATAATGACAGGTCTGCGTTCTACCAAAAACTTTTGACCATCATGTAGCACTTCCCAAGGTAGATGAGCCAGTCCTTCTGTTGCAGCAATGGCAAGAACAATACCATCACGGCGATGTTGGTCGATAGCTTGTTGAAGAATGCGCTCGCTCCCATCCAACCAGTTATAAAGTGCTTGACCCATTTTGGCGTAATCTTCTGGGCGTGTGTTGTAATCTCTTTCTGCTTCCTTGATTTCAGCTAAGGATAGCTGACAAGACTGGGAATCGTTGGTATGATCCCAGAAGTAACGGCACTCAGCGTAATCGCTGCCAATAGGTTTGAGGACGAGGTGGAGAATTTTTATCGCTGTCTTTTGGGAAATAGTCTCTGGATTCGTTTGAAGTGCTATCTGTTGAGTACTATCTGCACTAGAAATAGTCGATGAGGAGGTCTGATGATTTTTTAATAACTCTTGAGCAATATCTCTCAAGAGAAGATTTCCTGGGTTCGACTCACGTGCTGCACGGATTAGGTCTTCAACCCATCCCTGTGCTTCTGCTGTTTGTATTAATTTAAAGACAATTTCTCGTAGATTATCTCCTCCAGCAATCGCCTCCAAGTTCCTATTCAATTCAAGCGACAGCATTTGCTCTAATGATGCTTTCGTTGGAAAAGCACTCACTAGAGCTTCTTGTAATCGTTTACGCTGTTGACCTACAAGATTCATTTTTAAGACAAGTTCTTGATAGACTTGGGGACTCATGCATTAATAACATACTTTGCAGAGTATGCGGTTCTGCAAAATTGGTCAAGGGTACTCTTATATTGAAAAAGCATTAAGAACTTGTTCATCAGAGTATTACTTAATTTTAAAAGAAAAAACTACCCTTCACGCCAAAGCATGTAGGTAGTCACTAGAAAAAGCCATTTTAGTTTTATTTTACTCAAGTATTCCTATCGTTATAAGCGTAGCGTTTATGGTGGTTATACTGCAACACAATTAATTCTTTCTTGCTCTTTTAACCATCTAATTACGCTCGATTTACTAACGCTTACAGGTTTGTCTTCACCTGCGATAAATATTTGGAACCACCCAGTTTCTAACTCGTAATAGTCAATAATCAAACCCCTCTCTCTAGCTTGATTTAGGACTAATACTTCTTGGGGTAGTAATTTCTCAATTCTCGATTTTTCTTGGTGGGAGAGTTGCTCCCAAGCTTTATCTTTTACACTTAAGTGGCGATAGATTGCACAACGGATTTGGTAGTAGCTAGTTGCCAACTTAAGCTTTTCTACCAATATAGATGTTTCATCAATTTCGACTGATTGCTGTTCGGTAACGTTGCTGATAATGCTTTGTTGGCTTTGCTCTACACTGGAGTCAATTTCTACAGATTCTTCACTCTCTGATATTTCTACTCGTGGGGGTATTTCCGAGTCAACTACAAGCATTTCTGATTCAACACTCTCTTTTTGGGACTGTTCTTTTTCTTGAGTAATCTTGGCGTGATAGTCTGCGATCGCCGAACGCAATATAGCTTGTGGAAGTAGCCCGTACTCGTCGATTAACTCCTGCGCCAGTACCCCTGTTTGATAGTCGTCTTCCCACATTGGAGGGAACTGACAATAGCGATCGCCCTTCGGAGTTCTGCGCCAAACTGATGGTTTTTCCGACTCACTTTCTTGAAGCCTTTGTTTTGAAGCGAGCAGTAAAGCTTTCCGTTCCTCAATCAGTTCCAAGACGCGATCACAGGTTAAACCACCGATGGGATAATCTTGAAGCTGGCTGATAATTGGTTGGTATGTTTTAGAACATAGTTTTAGAAGTATCGTGACTGGAATCGGTGCTAAATGCTGCGGACAAGTTGCAAACTCTTGAAAGTTTTCGGCTATCTTGAGTGCTCGTCTCTCTTCAGCAGTTCCTTTATCCCATCCGTAGGTATCAAGTAGTGCGCGGTACTCTCTCTTGCTGTAAGTACATTTATACTCCCAGAGTAGGAAAGCAACGTGTAAATACTCCAGAGTGCTGGATTCGATATGTGTGGTTGGATTCAGGTCTAGTTGATGTTTTCGGGAGTAGGGAATTGATGTAGATGTAAGAGTAGTTTCCATGATAATATTCCATTAGCTTATAATTTGTTTGGTCTTGAAGAAAGACCGCTTTCTCTATTTAACAAACTGAATACTACGCGGTGATTGGCAGCTTTAAGACTTGTTCTTCTTGGTGTTGTTGATGCTGCTGTAAGATAGCGAGAGCATAGCCCAAAGTGTGCTGATGATATTTGGGCATCTTTTTGAATGAAATATCTTGCCCCCACTCTTGTACAGTGGAGGCAGCAATCTTTAATACTTGCGACAAAGTTTTGATGCACTGGGGTCTAAAGTTGATGTGCGTTACTGTTGCTAGTCGTTGTGATGGTGTCATTCCCTCGAAGAATACTTTCTTCAGGAAAATCTCAGCACTTGCGCTTGGCGGAGTATATTGTTCTCTTTTCACAATTGCGTTAATTATGGCTTTGTCCAAGTTGCACTTATTGATATAAGCGAGTGTCAGCCTTGTGTGTTGGGGCATTTTGTCGAAGCTGGGATTGTTACCCCACTTGCGGACAGCTTGTTTTGAGATTCCCAGTAACCCCGATAGAAGCTTGATACAGGCGCTGCTGTACTGAAACTTCGTTTCCTCTTCCAGCAGAAGTTCTGGGCTGAGATCGGCTATTCCAAAACAGATGCGAAGAAACTGTCTTGGCTCTAACTCTTGCTGTGGCAATGCTTTTAGGATTTCGCAGTAGTCCATTTTACGCTGATTGGAGAGGATTGATTCTTTCACTATATAACAAAAATATGAAAATATAACAAATTTATAGGTTTACAGAAAATTTTATGAAATATCACAGAATTAAGAAAATATGTCATAATTTTATAAAATGGAGAATTAAAATGGAATCATCTTCTTCAGAGGACTCGATGAATAAGTACCCGCTTTCTTACTACTACGTCTCCCCGAAAAACGCAGAGAGGATAGAGTCTTTTAGAGAATTGTCAGGTGATTCCGAAAAATCCTTAATTAGCCAATACGTGCGGGGTTGGATAGGAAGGAATAGGGATTATTACTTACAACTAGCGCGAATTGATGCGGCGGCTAGGGAAATTTCGTTTCGCCAGTGGGGAGAGACTGTTTTTAAAGATGGCATTGAAGCATTGCCAGATTATAAGCAGGAGGTGACAAACCTTCCTCCCAACCCTTTATGGGATGTGACTTTATCATCTGATGCAACAGTAAGGAGGCAATTAAATTACATAACTTTGGGTACGCAAAACTTGGTATTGTTAAAAGTTGGAATTTATTACGATCGCGACGGCGCTATTGGTTTTATTTCTCGAATCGTTAAAGAACACTTAGACCGAAACTGGGATAAGCTTTACGCTCCTCAAGTAGAGGCTGAAAATTTTGAAAATTGGGTATAACTATGCAAGCAGTACAAACAAAAGAACCAACGTTGTCACAAGTTAACCAAGCTATTAACGCCATTCTTGAAACTTTGGGAAATCCAGAAAGCGATTTGCACAAGAAGGCGCTAGCAGCATTTCAAAGTAGCGATCACCAGACTGTCAAGAGACTGGCACTGCTTAATCCAGCAGACTATTACTGCAAGTGCTTGGGATATTTAGGGGGAGCGTTAAAGCTAACCCCAAACACCGACACGATACTGGCTGAGTCAATTCGCGCTGCAGCCGATCATGTGCGGGAGAAATCTCTCTTGCATTTAGCAGAGAAAATTGGCGAGGCTCTGAACTAGAAAATCGAGTTCGGTGTAATATACCGGAATAAAACTATCAAGTCATAAAAGCACTGGGGCTTCGTCACGATATCTTCACCTGCAATGATTGCCTCAGTGCGATCGGCACCACGGCATCAAACAATGTTCATATCATTTTGAGGTGCATTGCTGTATATTCTGCACCAATAGTTGGTGCGGCTGGTGCGAGATGACCGCTTATTGCAGCTGATACCTGAAGGTTATTTTTGATACCTTTTAGAAGCAGAGGGCGATCGCATGAGTCCTCAAATTCCCAAGCAGACAATGCTCCAGTTCCAAACATCTCAAAGCCACAGACAATCACTCCAAATCCTCCAGCGATCATAAGAGTTGTTTAAGGAGAAATATGAATTACGAACCGATTTGCACAAAAGTGCAATTAACTTTGCACTTTTGTGCAATCAACTTTGCACAAAAGGTAAATGCTTTGCTCAATTCGCTGTTGTAGCTTATTAATTAAGCGACAAATTACAGGTGAAAGCCTGCTCATAGTTTCTTGATGTTCAAAGCATAGGCGATCTTTGGTAACGGTTGATACGCATAGCCAAGAAGGTTGTCTTGCTGAACATTAAGTTTTGTCTCACCATAGTTGACATGGTGAGACATGGTGCTTTAAATATTATTTTAAGTTGTTAGATTTTAGGTTACAGTACGACCGAGCAGGCTTGTAATTTGTCGCTAGATTCCTAGTTTGCCTCGGTTCACTTTCCTGTTTTTCAACAACCTTGGTTCTGAACTGTCGTTTATAAGAGGTAAACTTGTGAGTAAAGCTCCACCCACGTCTTATACTCATACTTCCAAGGCTGAGAGTCCGTCTTGCTTCCCAGGCATTGACATTCCTCAAGAAATTCCAAACACAGCAACAGCAGTCACGATAATTATCGTGATCGTTGTGTTTATTCGAGCATTGACATCTTTTGTGGTCGCTGTTAAAGATGCGTAATCCACTTTAGGTATAGTTTCTGACCCCCTAGTTATTTGAACTGGGGGTGTTCATAATGATCGCTTTTGGGTTGGAAAAACAGTGAGTCTCAAAATTGTTGTTATTGACGATCACGAAATGTTGCTGCAAGGTACGCTAGGTGTCCTGAAGGAGCAGTATCCGGATGCGGAAATTTTGACTGCTCAAACAGCACAGAGTGCAAAGGAATTAATAAAAAGTTCTCAACCTGCTCTGGTGATTACAGATCTTTCTATGCCAGAAATGCCTGGAGATCTGGCCCAGATTGAGACTGGTATGCAGCTTCTTAGAAGCTTAATGCAACTGTATCCAACCCTAAATATTGTTGTGCAAAGTAGCTATCCGCGTTCTCTAGTGCGGCTAAAACCTTCTATTAGCCTTCACGAAGGAGGTTTTACAGTGGTGAACAAAAGTTTGCCAGTGAATGAAATGTTAACCAAGGTAGATTGGTCGCTCAAAGGGCTTATTTATACTCCGAAGGAAATGCGTTCTGGATTGGAGCTTAGCCCTGAGTGGCTGGAAGTTTTGAAGTTAGCTTTCCAAGAGGGATTACAGGACAAGGTGATCGCCGAGCATATGAACGTATCTGAACGAACTGTTCGGAACTACTGGACTCAACTTCAGAATGTTCTAGGTGTGTATCCAGATGCTGGTAAAAATATACGAATTCAAACTGAGATCCGAGCGAGAGAAGAAGGTTTAATTGACTAAGACTGTGAAATATGTAAGTAGAAAAATTTGGCGACAGGTTCAAGCGGAAATTGGCATTTGGCGAGTAGGCGCACTACCAGGACTATCTGTGATTGCGCTTGTCATAATTGCTCGCTTATTAGGATTTCTTCAACCTCTAGAACTCAGTGTATTTGATTACTTTCTAAAATTACGCCCTGCTGAACCAACAGATGAACGAATTTTAATTGTTGGCATTAATAAGGAAGATATTCGCAGCATTAAAAGTTATCCAATACCTGATGGGGAATTGGCACTATTGCTTGCAAAATTACAAACTTACAAGCCAAGTGCGATCGGTCTTGATTTATTTAGAGGCTTACCTGTTGAGCCAGGTCACACAGAATTAGTCAGGCAATTAAAACAGAACAAGAATATCATTGGCATTGAAAAAGTCCTTCCCTATTTAAAGGATTTTACAACCAACCCACCACCAGAAATTCCTCCCGATCAAGTAGGCTTTGTTGATACCATTCTTGATCGTGATGGCTACCTAAGGCGTAACCTTCTGGGTACATCAGATTTAAAAGGAAGATATAAATTTTCTCTACCAATCCGTCTTGCAGAAACTTATTTATCTAGTAGAGGTTTTTCTCTAGAAAATGGCATTCAGGATTCACAGGCAATGCGTTTTGGAGGCACTGAATTGCCAAGATTTCTGCCAAATTTCGGAGGATATGTTAGAGCAGATGCGGGTGGAAACCAAATACTTCTTAGTTTTCGCAGTGGGCGGCAACCTTTTCGGATTGTATCGCTACAAGATGTTAAGGCAGGGAATTTCTCGCCTGACTGGATTCGCGATCGCATCGTTCTAATAGGGGTTACAGCGTCTAGTTCGGGAGATTCTGTGAATACTGCTGCAATTGACAGTGCTAACCGTAGCGTAGTGTCTGGGGTAGAAATTCAAGCCCATGCTGTTAGCCAAATCGTTAGTGCAGTTCTTGATGGGCGACCACTTTTAAAAGTATGGACTGATGGATGGGAGTATGTCTGGATTTTTGCCTGGGGACTTTTAGGGATTAGCCTTGGTCGAATATTTTTGTCACCGCTCAAGATTATTTTAGGGCTTGGGGTTACAAGCGCAACATTAGTTAGTACTTGCTATGTATTGCTGATTATGGGTTGGTGGATTCCAGTTGTTCCATCACTGCTTGTTCTTATTATGAATGGAGGGGGATTAACATCCTCATTATTTTACCGCTATCAACAAGATGTGAAAACACGCCTTCAAGAGCGTCAATTCGTTCTTGAAAAAGTCTTCAACGAAATTCATAATAGTCCGCTGCAAAGTATTGCCAGTACGTTACGGGGAATTGAGAAGCAAC
Source organism: Scytonema hofmannii PCC 7110 (assembly GCF_000346485.2). Taxonomy (NCBI): domain Bacteria; kingdom Bacillati; phylum Cyanobacteriota; class Cyanophyceae; order Nostocales; family Scytonemataceae; genus Scytonema; species Scytonema hofmannii. Next base: position 174,529 of record NZ_KQ976356.1, on the reverse strand, counting down.
AATTGTCATCGGAACAGGTGTACTCAAATCTTAAACGTTTGAATAGCGAATTGCGAGAAATCTATAAGTTCTTACGGCGAGAAACCTTAACTCAAGACAATAATCTTTATCTTAGTAACGGTCTAAAACTGGATTTGGAAGAGCCAATTCATGAGGTTCTTCATGAGGTCTATTCAAATACCCTAGAACGTGAATTTCCCTGCTTTAAAACACTAAAAATTAAGATTATTAAGTTTGAGCCAATTGACAGTCGCTTCTTAAGCATCGAACATAAGAGAGGACTTTGTCTATTCCTAGAAGAAGCGCTAGCTAATGTTGGTAAATATGCAGTAGGGGTAACTCGTCTTGAGGTAATTTGCATACAAGAGCAAGGGTTAAATCTAATCCGCGTGGTGGACAATGGTTCTGGTATTAAGTCATTATATAAAGGTATAGGAACGCAGCTATCACAAAACCTTGCTCGGCAGCTTGGAGGAGCGTTTCAACGGGGAGTCAATTCTCCCAAAGGCACAATTTGTGAACTTACTTGGTCTGTGAAAAGACCTTGGTATGAAATTTTTAATCTAATGTTTCCCTTAAACAAATAGACTGTCTGTAACTGAATTAACTTGGCTTGGGCTGCTTAACGAATCATTTATTATAGCAGTGCCGAAATTATAGGGATTAGATTGACGGAAATTTATTAATGCTTTGTTTTGTTATTGAGTTGATTTTTTCATCATCCATTACCTATTAGAACAAATGGTGCCCAGTAAAATGGCTCTTTGAAGAATTCACTTTTTAGTAATATTAATTGTGCATTGCGGAGGGCTTCAGCTTTAGTAACACTAGGTTTAATTAGTTGCTTGTAAAACTCACCCATAAATTCAGCGGTTGATTTGTCATTTACTTCCCATAGGGTAGCGACAGTACTACGTACTCCAGAACGCAGGGCTACTCCACCCAATCCAAAGAGAACCCGATCGCTACCTTCAGCACTTTGACAAGAACTGAGAACCAGTAATTCAATGGGGTTGAATTTGTCTTTTTCTCTTGATAAAAGTAACTGTTCAAAATCCCTTTCCTTAATTCTTTTATCCCAAACTAGAATAAATGTCTCTTCTGGATTAGAGCTATATTGACCATTAACTGCAAGGTGTATTATTGAGGCGGAAGAATTAATAGCTTTTTTCAAGGCTGTACTAGTGACAGCACTATTGAGCAGCACATGACTATCTACTATTATTTGTCGTATTGTTGCTACTTCCTCTTTAACAGCAGGCATTGCAGCGAAGTTGTTTTGACTTTCAGAAATTCCGGCGATTAAACCTATCAAAGGCTTTTTTCTAGAGGGTTGGGGATCTAGTATCTGTAAAGCGGGAGTGAGAGTGATTGCATATTTTTCTACTAAATATTGCTTTCCGTCATCGTTGTAAAGAGCAGCTATGGGAATATCTTGCAGAGAACCATCTAGTATAAATACCAAATTAGTGGAGCGGCTTCTAATTAAATCAGCTTCAATAGGTTTAATTAACAAGCTATAAAGTTTTTTAGAATAGAGCATCATCTCTACATTGTCTTTGGTTTCAACACGAAATTTTTGCACATATTTTTGCATATTGCTAATTAAGGTTTTCATCTCTTTTTGAGAGATATTGGTTGAGTGATAACGTAGAGGTTGCTGGGGTGAGTGAATAATAATATCTAAGCGGTCATCAAGAAGAATTGGATAGATTGCTGTAGCTTGTGGATTAATCTCGTCAATTTCTTTTAGATGAGCATTTAAAGGAGCTAATTTGCGAAAGTTATTTAGTTCAGTCAAAAAGAGAGATTCTATAAGTTGACGAGTTTTTTTAAGATTTTGTTGATTAAATCCAGTTTCTTTAGAAGTTTGCAAAAGTGCTCCAATTAGACTCCGATATACGTGTTCTACAGTATCCTCAAAAGAAACCTGTATAGCTGGATTGATACTAGTTAAATCGCTGCCTAAAGACTGGAGGCTATTAAATGCTTCAGTATAAGCAGACAAAGCTGCTTTAATATTCTTTTGAGATTCGAGCAGACGACCTTTGGCATTTAAAGCTTGGGCAAGAATTACTAATCTGTCAGTAGAGTTTTTTTGATCTACATCTGTCTGTAATAGCTTCAAACTGTCTGAAACTGCTTTATTTGCCTCAGTTAACTTACCAAGTTGCTGATATGCTATTGAAATATTATTTAGCAACATAGCTTGCTTTAATCTTAGGTCTCGGATCTCAAAGGACAGAGATGCCTGTTTCCATGCTTGTTCTGCCTCGGATTGCTTCTGTGCTTTATAAAGTTCTCCACCTAGTGCAGATAGCTGTGAGACATTTTGAATTTCTTGCTTTGTTTGTTTAATCCATATTTTGGTAGACGCAACTTCTTGCTGAGCCTGTTGAACTCGCTGCTTAGCAACTTTTTCGTTCTGATTGGCAGCTTGAGCGTCTTGCTGTGCCTTTTTCAGTTTTGCTGTAGCTAAAGCAACTTCCTGCTGAGCCTGTTGAACTCGCTGCTTGGCAACTTTTTCGTTCTGATTAGCGATTTGAGCGTCTTGTTGTGCCTTTTTCAGTTTTGCTGTAGCCAAAGCAACTTCCTGCTGAATCTGTTGAACCGTCTGCGTTGCCTTTGTTGCTCTGTCTTCCGCTACTGTTGCCTTTGCTTGAGCCTGTTGAACCTTCTTTGCCGCTGCTATTGCTCTTTTTTCTGCTTCTCTCTGCGCTTGTTGAGCCTGCTTGGCTTCTTCTGCTGCACTCCTCGCTTTTACAACTTCCCTCCCTGCCAGAATTCCTAAGATAGCTGTAATTACTAAAGTCAAAATTAAAACAATAGTTCCAATACTAATCCGTCTTTGAGCTTTCTTATTAGCCTCAGTCAAAACCTGATTTCTTTTTTCTACTGCTTCTCTATCTTTTCTTTCACGTTCTAACTCAGCTTCTTTTTCCAATGCAGCTATTTCCTCTTCTGTTTCTTTCGCTTGGCTAGCTGCCAAAAACTCCTTATCTTGATAATTTAGATTTTTATCTCTTGCCCACTCCAAAGCATCCTGTAAGGCTTTTCCTCTCAACAATCTAGAGCGATCGACACCACCAGAAGCTATCCAAAACTTAAAATTTTCAGAGTAGGGACGCAAATTTTTTAATTGAGTTTCAATCCAATTCTGGTCAAAAACTTCTTGATAAACGCAATTATAAACTCTTAACTTGCCTTGTTGTTTAACAACTAACCCCGATAACTGTAACTCACTAATTTCAACATTGTTATTAGTAGCTATTTCTCCATATTGTTGAATCTGCTGATACAACTCCAGCAAATAAGGTGCGCGTTGCTCATTTCTGAGAATTCTATCTCGTATAGTCCTCAAATGCTCTGGCTCATCTTGAGATTCCCAATTCTCAATGATACGCGATCGCACTACCTCCTCAACTGTACGCGGATTTTCTTTCTCGGACTCCTCTACCATAAACTGACACAGCTTTTGTGTCAGAAAGGGTTGTCCTCCCGTCCAGTCCAAAATTTCCTTCATCACTGCTTGGGGATCTCTAAATCTTAAGCGCAATCCCTTGATGAGCGGCTCGACTTCATCAATCTGAAAACCATGCAGTTCAATTGCTTCACCAATGTTAAAGGGGGTTTGGGTTTTATCAGTAATCAAATCGCTTGGAGTCGCTACTCCCAACAAAGCAAATGTGAGCCGCTCAAAAGCTGGATTATCAACACGTTGATTCTGAAAAAACCTAATGAGCGCAAAAAAATCATCCAAAGAAAAATCTTGGCTCAGTACTCTGTCAATTTCATCAACGAAGATGACTATCTGTTGCTCGATCTTTACTAGTAATACTTTTTCAATAAACAATCTTAAACACATCACTGGATCGAAGACTTCCTGGTGCTTTTGCCACCATGTCTGCCAATCGAAATCAAATTTGTCTTCTAACTGGCAGCTTTCTACCAGTGCGTAAACAATCCCTCCATACCATTGGGCTAGTGTGACCTTATGTTTGCCAATACCCGTTAGGTCGATTGCAGCACAAACTGTCCCAGAAGCTTGCAACCTCTGCATTGTCTGCACTCGCAAGCTGGACTTACCCATCTGCCGAGAGTTGAGCACATAACAAAACTTACCCGCCTTCAATTTTTGGTAAAACTCTTCGTCTGCAAGTCGCTTGACATAGCTGGGAGCATCAACTGGGAGACTTGCTCCAACCTGATAGAAGTTGGAAATACGTGCTGCCATATTGTTACTCCTTACAAGACACGGCGGAAATACTCACGGTACAGTTGGCATCGGGGCATAACATAATTGCTCTGCTGATGCACCAGTCCAAGACTGTGCAACTTGTAAATCTGGATTGAATCTAATTCTACCGGAACAGTCGAATTCACAACTTTTTTCATTGCTTGGGCTAGTTCTGGTATTGGTTGCAAGATGTCCAGTAGCGATCGCAAGTGATTAGCGTAAATTCCTGCTTCTGTTGTCGCCGATTGTAACAAATGTTCTAAGGTAACTTTCCCAGCAGCAATATGATACAACGCTAACCGCACTAGATATGGGTGCCCTCCTACCATTGACCTGAGTTCTTCTATTAGAGCATTGTTTCCCTTCATGCCATGCAAATACGCCAAATCTTGTACTTGCTGCTGATTAAACTCTTCTAGCTCAACAGGTACTCCAGCATTAAAGGGAGATTGATGGATATCCAAGGGAATGTAGGCTTCCGTGGAATGCGCTAACACTAACCGCAGTTGTTTCCAAGCATCAGAAATCTTCCCCTTTTCATGCCAAGAGCGTAGCATCCCGAAAAAATCTTCAACCACTTCGCTATAAGGAAATAACCGATCTACTTCATCCAAACCTAAAACCAAAGGAGAATCGATTTGAGCTAAGATATGCTTTTTGAAGTAAGCTGTACAGTTGTCATTGCTACCTAGAATTTTGATATTCCAAGCATCGTCCACTCGATTGTTAAGGTTAAGTTCATCACCAACCCTTCCACAAAGCCAACGTAGAAATCTGTCGAGATTGATGAGTACGGATTTATCTATACCACCAAAATCCAAGTAAACTGCTTGATAATTCTGAAGAGATCCATGAGCGAGAATCCTGGTTAGCAAAGAAGTTTTACCCATCAGTTTTGGTGCTTTAATCCGAATTAGGGAACCAGGCTTAACCAGTGTTTCATAACAAACAGACTCGATCCCATCATGCTCTATATAAAAGGGCGAAGAAAGCGGCACATGACCATTTGGATACTCTAACTCCAACGCGGAAGAAGTGTTTATTGGATAACCAGAGCGTGGCGGTTCTTCTGGTGGGGAATGTTTCCTCTGTAAAAGTTGAGGTGTTAAATGTTCTGGTATCCCTGCCATACGAATAAGTTGACACCCTAGTTTATAAGCAAACTCGTAATCTTTATCTGCTCCAAGTGCATCATAAAAACCAACAGCAAATTCAATGGCTGCTTTATCTCCTATGTCCTGACTCATGCCAACCACATAATTAATATGTTGGGCTATCTCAGTAGCTTGGTACTTGGAGTAGCAAGCATTGAGGACAACACAGTCCACTTGGTCAGCAAACAGTTGAAACAATCCCGCCAATGCCTCTGCATCAACTAACTTCTGTTGACCTGCCTCCGATTCAAATAATAAGCCGTCTTCTGGCGATCCGTGTCCTGAAAAATGAATGATGTGCGGTTCGTATTCCAAAATAGCTCTGTGTATATCCCTGTAGCGTACTGCTTCTGCCCTATCTATTGAAAAGCGATCGCGCATATGTGCCCGTCTCAACCCCTCCTGAATTTCGCGCATCTCCTCATCCAGACGCAACTGGCTGATGCCAGAGGGATTTGCTGACAGAAGCAAGATTTTTCGGGTTGGACTGGGATGACCACTCATGAGAAATCCAAATTTCTATAGATTAACACCATACTAGGCAGAGTTTAAAACAAGCAAAATTTATATATTGACAAAATTCAGTTTTTTTGATATACAAGCTTTGAAGCAACGCGGGTAACATCCAAACTTAACTTTTAATTTGAAAGCCAAACATACAAAGCAAATTAGGAGCTTCGGTAGTTTGGCATATTACCCAGTTCGGGCTAAGTAAGTCGGCACAATAAAACCCATGTATGTTGAGTTTTGTAAAAACTGTACAATGACCTATTTCTAGGCTAGTTACTAATTTTACATTTTGTTACATAGATTGATTTTTTAATGCCGAGTTACTTATCTCAATAGACTTGTGTGAGTCAATTCTGTAATTTTATCTAAGAGGGTATCTATAAAAACAATATTAAGAAATCAAGAAAAGTGTTATCCATGTGAGAAGTATGACATAGAGGTGTATAAATAACAAGAGCAATTGATGGCTTGAAAGGGTTATTCATAGACCTCAGCGACGAACAGTGGCAAATCATTAAACCGATGCTGCCGAAGGCAAAGTCCGAAACCTCTAAGGATCGTAAATGCACGGTCAGCTTGCGTTCATAATTTCACGTAATTTGTATTGATACTGAAGGTAAAAAAACTTACGAAAAAGTCTTAAAGGAGTACGAAACCTTTCTATGGAACCTATAGTAACAGTAGCTAGCGCGATCGCAACTCTGATCCTCAGTGAGGCTTTTAAGGAGGGAGGAAAGTCTCTTGGAAAAGGTGTCTCCGAGAAAATCACTCAACTCCTCACAGTGATTCGTGAGAAATTTAAAGCATCGGGCACAGAAGGTCTACTTACACGGGTAGAAAAGCAGCCAACAGAACCCACTGTAGCCATATTAGAAGCCGAACTCGTAACACAGATGAGTGAGGATGAAATTTTTGCACAGAGATTGGCAGAGTTGGTAAAACAGCTTGAAGAAGCAAAAGTATTACCTCCTTCTGGCGGAAATATTCAAACAGGTGCTTCTTTCAAAGATGTTCAATTTACTAGTGGTGACTCTAGCACTTTTAACGTTGGGAATACTACTCAGAACAACTAGGAAGTCACTTAAGTAGGTGGGCATAAATATTTATCGTTGAGTCAAGGCAGAAGGCAGAAGGGAAGAGGGTTTTAACTAAATTTACTTTTTGTTACATAGTTCTGTTTTTTGTGCCTTCCTACTTACATCCAATATTAATAGTTGTTAAAAAACCTTCATTACCAAGAACTAAGCATGAATAGCTCCTCTAACCCTACAAATAAACAGCAAGGGTCAATTTTCGAGAATGTTAAGTTCACTGGTGGTGACTCTAGCACTTTTAACGTTGGAAACACTACCCAAAATGTTTATCAACAGCAAAAGCTTGATTTTTTTGAACCAAATCTTGAGCAATACCAACCTCCAAAATTTATAAGTCCACAAATCACCTCTAGCCTCATAGAAATCATTAATCAGCAACGACTGTTAGTTTTAGGTGGCAGCCCTGATGTTGACAAGGCAGCATTAGCGAAGCATCTAGCATGGTGTCTTAAATCAACCACTCCTAGTCAACAATTAAAGGTCAAAGAGTGGTATCGCAGTTCCGATCCACAAAGCATTGAGGTAGAACTTAGAGAGACACAAACAACTACAGTAGTTTTTGTCCTAACTCAGCTTTCACCTCAAAATATCGTTGGTTACAACTTGTCACGAGTTCAAAGCAATGCCGCTGAAAGTCCGCACTATGTCATAGTCACGACAGATACTCCCTTTGCTGCTTGGAGGCTACCTGAAAGTGCGAGATCATTTTGGCAAGAATTAGAGGTTGAGGATGTTGCTGACTCTGAAAATTTAATAAATAAACTTCCAAAGGAGTCTATTCATAATTGGTATTATCATCAGTTAAATCCTCGTGAACAACTACTTGCAATAGGATTGAGTTTTTTTGACGGTCTTTTTGACGATCAATTTTTTGCTGCCTTAGAAGAAGTAGTTGAGAGCGTTTGGCAACGACGGGATACTTCTTTGCGTGCTCTTGACTACTGTGATTTAGACAATCTTCGGAGCTTCTTCAATTTCACTGAGACAACTACTCAAAGAACTATCGTTGAGGTTCGCTTTCCCAAACAACGTCAGATATTGTTCAAGGTAGCATGGGGAAGTCATCGCAGGCAGATTCTTGCTGCATTGCCCATACTCGTAAATCTTGTAAAGAACTCAGTGAGGCATTTTGAGCGGGAGTTATATGGTTCTTCAGTACGGTGTGACCAGATACGTAGAGTTATCAGTGAGACGATTAGTGATATTGGTCTAATTGCTAGTGATGCTGTTGAAGATGCTTTGCTCAACATAGCAGCAGACGAGAACATTACAGTTCAAACTGTTGCTGCACAAGCTATGGCATCGTGGCGCGATGATGAAAAAAAAGAGTTAGTTGTTGATGAAAACAAATACTCCCAAATCGATCAACAACTTTTCGAGACGCTTCAACGCTGGCAACACGAAGCCCGAATTAACAGTTTAGTTGATGCAATTTTGAAGAAGCAAGATCAAGAAAAAAGCGAGAAACCACTGGACTACATTCGAGCCACAATTGCTCTCACAGTTAGTTACGCTGCTTTGTATGATCCACCGGATGAATTATCACCCAAACTTTGTGATTTACTAAAACAATTAGTAAGTGAACTGAATCAACTCGTCAGAAATCGTGTTTTCACCCATACTTTACCGAGAGTTGTACCACAGCATTTAGTTAAGTTACGTAGCATATTGCGAGGTATGCTGCGTGTCATTGATGATTCAGTTCTAGCAGTTGCTGACAGTTTAGCACTTGCTTATCGGTTTAGACCAAACGATGTTTTAGAAACACTCAATTTGTGGAATAGCGAGTGTAAGAGGACACGACCGGAAAGAGTCCTAGCCAAAGTGACACCTCGTGAGGCGTTGCTGGCGACTGTAGCGCTAACCTATGGCAAAATTAAATGCGATCAACGTGTTGGACCTCTTACAGTGCAGCAAGCAGTTGAACATTTGCAAAATATTCTTTCAGAAGAACTACATCCCCGTGTTCGGGAAGTTGCTCTATTTGCAATTGGTCTCCAAGCTTACCGAGCATTTGAGCAGGTTGAGCCGCAGTTACAGGATTTAATCAGTGAAATTACACAAAAAGAACGTCAGGAAGTCGCTGACATACTTACTGAAATATATTTAGATCAACGTGCCAAGCTGCGAAATGGTGATAAGTATATTGAAGTTGATAAGAAGCAGTACCCAGTTTGGCTTAACTCAACACGACCCTCTACTTCCGTCGAGAGGGCGATGTTGCGCTGGGCGAAAAACGACCAAAATGCAATGGCGCAACAAGTGGCAACCCACGCCTCAGCTAATTTTGTCAAGAAATTAGAACAAGAAGAGGAACGTCAAATCAAGCAATTGCGGGAAGGACGCGATCCTCTGGAAAGAGAACCAAAACCTGTCTATGCTGACCCTATTATAGTGGGTGGGCAACCTCCACAGGATTGGTATCTCGGTAAACTGATTCCTTGGTTAGCAACACGAAACGCAGAGAATTATCGGGCTGCTATCCGCAACCTGCTACCTGAAGGCTTAAGACAACGCCAACTAAGCCGGGAAATAATGAACTTTGTATTACGAAAGTGGAATGATGCCCCAGACAATGATGTGAAAACTATCTCTGGGCGGTTAAAGCCTGGTCTTTGGTTAGCAGAGAATTTAGGTTGGTTAGCAGCGCTTGGTGTTGGTGGAGTGCTTACGTTAGTTGGAGTAGCAGCCATTAATCTGAGCAAATCTCCAACGATAACTCCCTCTGAACCAGTAGCAATTGACCCCAGCATTACTATTAGCGATCGCGCAAGTGTGAGTGATGTTGACTCTCTTAACTTTAACACTGGTAAATTGACTGTTCGATTTTCCGCAGGTGGCACTTCTGATGACCGTCTCAGCATTCGTAACCAAGGTAAAGATGTGGGACAAATAGGTGTTAGTGGCAGCGAGGTGACTTATAGTGGAACAGTCATTGGTCTATTTCAAGGTAGCAAAGAAACAGAGCCAATGGTTATTAACCTCAACTCCAATGCTACTCTTGAGGCAGTTCAGGCTCTGCTGCGAAATATTACTTATCAAAACGTTGCAAACAGTGTTAAATTAGGTTTACGTATAGTAGAGTTTCAAATTACTGATGATGGTGGTATCCCTAGTCGCAAACCCTTAACTAGAAGTATTTTTGTGACTAATGAAAACACTGCACCAACCCTCATAGCTCCTAATCGTCAAGCGGTTAAAGAAAATACTTCTCTAAGCATTAGTGGTATTAGCATCAATGACCCTGACAGCACTAGAAATTTTATAATTACTCTCAGTGTTAACAACGGCACGATCGCTGTTAAAGACTCTATATTAAAAGGATTGACAGCCAGTGATATCAGCAACAATAACACGAAAACTGTTAAGATCGCTGGCAGTTCAGAAAAAATCAAAGCTACCCTAGCTGATTCTGCTGCCATTCTTTACAAGGGTACAAATGATGATAACTTGAAAATTGAGATTAATGATGGTGGTAAAGACATTCCAGCAAATGCAAAAAACACTCTAGTTTGGCCACCCAAAGCTCAAGAAGCTAAGACAAACAGTAAAGATATCCAAATTGCTGTTAATCCAGCTAATAAGACTCCAGTTATTAGTATTTCTGAACCAAGTAAGACTGTCAACGAAGATGAGAACTTAACGATTACAGGCATCAGTATTGATGACCCAGATAGTCCCAATCTCACTGTCACACTTGGCGTAGAACACGGAACCCTCACGATTAAAACGAATGTTAATAATGGTTTAGTATTCAGTGACATTAGTGGCAACAAGACAGGAACCGTTACGCTCACAGGCAGTATTGCCAAAATTAAAACAACTCTAGCTGATTCTCAAGCTATTACTTACCGGGGTATACAAGACTTTAACGGCAATGACTCCCTAATTATCGCCGTCGATGACAAAGGTAGAGGAAAGACTAATAAGCTAAACATTGTTGTAAATTCTGTTAATGATCCGCCTGTTCTCAGTATTTCTGCAAGTATTAATACTCCTAAACAAAAACCTGAGCAACTACCTGAAGCTAGCCCAAGCAGAAAGCCTGTACCCAATCCATTCCCATCTTCAAACCAAAATAACAACAGTACAAACGCAACTATTGCAGGAGAACCAGGGTCGAAAAACATTCGCTCTGGTCCCGGAACAGATTATGAGAAACGCCACACTGCCTATCCTGGCGATCGTATTCAAATTATAGGTAGGGGCTATGATAAAGAGGGATACCTTTGGTATAAAGTCTACTTCCCATTGTCTGGAGCAGAGGGTTGGATTGCAGGCCAATTAGTTAAAGTTGATGCTAATGCTCAACCCGCTCCTTGAGTAAATTACGTTGTAGACCTACGAGTATTTCCTATCTGATGGAGTAAGTGGGATAAGCAGTTATCTGTAAATGAAAATGAGATTTATTAGTGATTTATGGACTCGATGGCGTTTTATTCTAGTAATTGCCCTAGTTGTTATAGGAGTTGTTCTCAATATTTATGCTCTAACTCAATTTCTAAAGCAAAAACCAAGTGTCTCTCAGTCTGCTTCCAATATTGAACAGAACTTAAAAGTTAATTCTTCTCCAACTACAAATATCTCTCCCAAAGTGGTAACACTTAAAAAACTTCAACCATCAGCATCAACCAAAAAAAAATTAGGACACTTTTATTATTTAGAGGGCGACCCTAATCAAATGATGATTATTGGTAGCTACGGTCCTGGTGAATATCAAAGATTTGAGAGACTAGCTCCAGAAGCGGCTTCGGCATTCATGAAGCTAATTTATGCAGCAAGAGATCAAGGTGTTTGGATTATCCCTGTCTCAGGTTATCGGAGTGTTGCAGCTCAAGAAAAGCTTTTTGAAGCACAAATTCAACGACTGGGTTCACCGGAAGCGGCTGCAAAATTAAGTGCTCCACCTGGTTATAGTGAACACCACACGGGTTATGCTATCGATCTAGCGGACGGTCATTTTCCAAAGCAAGATATTACACATAATTTTGCTTCAACAGATGCATTTAAATGGCTAAACTTTCATGCTAAAGAATTCGGATTTGAATTGTCATTTCAAGAGAACAATTCTCAAGGAGTGAGTTACGAGCCTTGGCACTGGCGTTTTATTGGTTCTCCCAAAGCACTTTTAATTTTTAAGAATCGAAATTAGTGAAAAGCAGGGAAATTTAAAACTCTGACGATATCGTTCTTATCGTTGGTTATTGGCTTATGAAGAGTATCGTGTCTTTTTTGAACATTGGATGAAAGGCAAAAGCTCAAACTCTTGACGAATCTCCAGTAATGAACGGTCAAGTAGAGGTTCAAAATCAAGAAATGGAACAAAACACTGACGCTGACGACTTTTTAGCCAGATTGAAATCAATTCTGGCAATAGCTGTGGCAATACAAAAAAGATTGAAGCATATAGCCATATCACCCCATGCTCTTTCACCAAGTCATCGTACATGACTTTGATTGCGGGACTAATGGTTGGATCTCTTAGGGTGCGTAAGTGATCCCGCAACTTATAATTGCTTGTCCACCACGTCAATGGCAGAATTTTCAGTTCGTCATACATACTCGTGTCACAGCCATAGATAATATGCGAAACATCATGTGCTAGTAAAATCTTTGCAAAATCGGGAGGTAGCTCTTTAGGATCGGTGATGTTCGGATTCAAAGCATAGTATTCCTCTAATCCTTGTCGGAGTGTCTGAGTACTATTGCTGTCTGTATAAAGAGGGCGAGAATGCTGGCTCATAACTCGTCGTATTTAAATACGATACTGTTTCGTAACTATAATAGCACCTATGACTGATGACACTAAAAAATCGCCCGGAAGACCCCGTAGTACCCAATCTCATCAAGCTATGTTACAAGCGACTCTGGAGTTGCTTGCAGAAGTTGGTTTTGATGCTATGAGTATCGATGCGATCGCAAACCGTGCTGGAGTAGGCAAAACAAGCATCTACCGACGCTATAGTGGCAAAGAGGAGCTTGTTGCTGATGCAATTGAAAGTATTAGGCAAGATGTTGTTATCCCTGACACAGGTAATCTTTGGAGTGATATTGAGGCGTTAATTGAAAGTGCTGCACAAATAACTCTCAGCCCATTGGGACGAAAAACTGTTGCTATGATTATCAGCAGTGCAACAACTAACTCTAGGTTTGCTCAGATTTACTGGACAAAATACCTGCAACCTCGAAGGCAAGCCTTTACTGTCGTGCTGGAACGAGCAAAAGCAAGAAACGAAATTCACTCTGACTTAGATTCTGGGTTAGTATTTGACATGATGAGTGGGATTATGCTCTATGCATTAATCTTTCCACCTACGCCCGAATCGTGGGAAACATACGTTAGCCGTGCTCTACGTCTTTTCTTAAGAGAGGCTTCATAGTAGATTGACGCGATCGTTCTACAATAAAAATCAAACTATGGGGATGCGGGGAGTGGGTATTGGGTTCTCAAACGAAAAATTATGGTGGCAATTGAGATAAGTCAGAGATGTGAGCGATCGCCCTTGGCGCAAGCCGAAAGAGCGCTTATCGCGAAGCGCAAGCTGAAAGAGCGCTTATCGCATCCAGCCCACCTTCTTCAAAAGCTGACTACAAAACTATTTGCTTTTGAGCGATTTTATCCAAAATGCGTTTTTCTGCTGCTTCTAGGTGAGCCAATGATAATAACGTTTTTTGTTTCTCTTGCCGAATTCTTTCTAAATTCTTGATAAGATAATCGCCACTTAAATAATAATTACCAATACGTAGTGTTTCCTCGTCTGTAACTTCTCTTCCAGCAAAAGCATTATCTTCAAGTTCTTCTACTTTTTCAATCCAAGCGATCACTTGTTCGGGTGTCATACCTTAACTCCAACGCAACCTATATGCTTCTAAAAATTGTAGCGCTTTTTCCCTTGTTAGTATCATCTCTCTAGAACCGTCTGGATTCTCTTCAAACCCAATGCTTCTGTAAAACTCAATGGCTGCGGGTATGGCTGCTACTTTGAGGATTCCGCTCATTCTATTTGGAGGAGAAGTCATTTCATCAATGATTTCTGCTATCAACCAGGTTGCTGCGCCTTTCCTTGTTTCAGATACACTTTGGGGTAAGCAGTTCCAAGGTGCAGAGCAAAGTATATCTAACAGTAGATGCTGTTGCTCGCCTTCATATAAATAAATTTCTCCAACTCTAGATTCAATAATTGAACCAGCTTGAAGCATATTACTGCTCTTTACTCCTCGAAACATACTGGGACTATCAGTAGCAGCCTCTAATAAAGCTAGAGATTTATTCACACAATATCCAAATTTAGTTCTCAACGTATTCTCAGGATTGCCTCCATAAAATTCTCTAATATATTCATCTATTTTTTCTTGCCAGAATATGAGATATGAAATTGCTGTGCTGTCAGCGTAATTAATGTATTCAAATGTATTTCCGTTCATAAGGATTTTGTCAAAAAAGTATTGATCGTAATCATTTTACTAGATTTTATTAATACTTTTTATAGAAAAGTGTTTGATTTTTTATAGGTAGAAATTTGTGGTGCGATCATCTTGCGATCGCTTTGGAACGCAAATCCTGTCTATTTAGAGGTATTTTTTTATTTATAGATATTTGACTACACGAGTATGTCTTCAAGAAAAGCAGGTCACTCTATCTACCAACTCGGTCATAAGCGATTGGGGAATGCTATTGCGTATTATTTTGGTGCTGGCACAGCAGTTGTAGTGTTGGTAATATTGCTACCATTACTGCAATTTTCTCACTTGGGTTTATTTCTATATCTGGGATTAGGAGTTGGGGGGTATTTACTTTATCACCAAGGAGAACAGTTGAGGAAGAAAGCAGCGCGTGCTTATCAAGGCGCAGCAGCTGAGGCAGAAGTTGGAAAGCTTCTAAAAGTACTTCAAGCAAAAGGTTGGCAAGTTGAAGCAAATGTCCCAGTTAAGGGACTTGGGGATTTAGACTTTGCTATCAAAAGCCCTTCAGGTCACTATTTTGTTGTGGATACAAAGTCGCATAAGGGTACAAAAATTTATCTAAATGGGCAACTTACTCGTCGTTACGGGAGAAATATTTATCCTTTTCACGAAGGAAATCTTTTAGAAAAGGTGAAGCGACAGGCGCGTTCTTTGTCTGTTCGGGTGTCTAAGCCAGTTGTCGCGGTTCTTTGCTTTACCCAAGGTGAAGTAGATATCCCAAATGGTGTAGCTGATGATGTGCTTGTCGTTTTTAAAGATGACCTATTAGTCACTCTTGTTGATTGGGATAGAAAGCTGAACATTTTAAGGTAAGGTTGTTTTTGTCAACTTTTCCTGTTTTAGACGGTTCTTTTTTCAAGAATTATCATCCAGAAATACTGGTGATATTTATTGATTCATATTGCAACTCAAATTTTGAGTTTGTAATATGTTTGATAGTTACCAAACTCAATTGACACAGTTTGGGTATTCATTGGATGGTTAAAAAGAACTTTACTTTAACTTGTGACTTGGTTAAAATTGACCCAACTAAGGATTTGTTAGAGTTGTGTTTAAAGTTCTATTAAATTATCCATTTTCTTTAACTTAGACGGGTAAGTTTGATGGAAAACGTCAGGTATCTCCACAGGCTCTATACAAAAACTGAATTAGCGCGGCGATATGGCATTACAACGACTGCGCTAAAAAAGTGGTATCGATTTGCTGGAATTATTCCACCTAAAAAGAAGGGAGGTTATTTTACTAATGATAGTGTGGAAGCAGCCGACTATTTTTATATAGCAACTAGGTATAGGAGGTTAACCCATAGCGAATATTTAACAGATGTTCTTCCTGCTGGTGGGTTAAATGATTATCTGCTCAAAGCTAATTTGATGTCGCTTGAGGAATTTATTTTTAGATACATTCCAGAAGAGACAAGAAAGAATGATGTTGTAGTACGAGACGTTTTGGAGAGGATAAGAGGTCATGAAGCACATCAATCAAATGGTTTCTCAGTTGCAAGTGTCGCTTGAAGAAGTGCGAGAAATTTGCAGCTTACTAGGTCTTCCAGTCGAAGGAGATAAAATATCTGAGTCTACCGAACAACAATTGCTTCAGTTAAAGGCTGCTGCCACTTCTGAAGGGATGTCCCTTGAAGAGGCTGCTCGTCATTTACTGGAGATGCGCGATCGCAAAAATTCTGAAGGTGGAGAACATCGTTTCGATAAGCGCGAGTATATCAAACAGCGGTTTGGTGTAGACCCCGAACAAGCTACTCCTGATAGCTTTGTTGGGATGCTTTACCGAGATGTTGATAAAGGTATTCAACTTGGAAACTTACGTCATAAAGTCGTGCTAGAATCTTCCACTCTCGCTCTAGAAGAACTCATTTTCCACGGCGGTAGTGATGTAGAAAGTGGTTCAAACAAGGAGATTGCTGGTTACGACCAAGCACAGGAGCGAATTCAGACTCGGATAGATAACGATTTTTTCGGCAAAATCAACTGGGGAGAACAGACTCATCCCCTACTAGTCGGTACATCGATACAACAGCCGAAACGCTTGAAGTCCTCGCTGCCGAAAACCGAGCCATCTCCGAAGAAATAGTTTCTCAAATGCTTCCGCTTTATTACCGACTGCGTGACGAGAGCTTGCTCAATGCTCGTAAGACATCGACTTTAGCAGTTGGTATAAATTGTTTGAGTTTAGTAACTGGTACGGTGGTGGGGACATGGATAGCAGTTCCACCAACTCAAGAAAAACAACAAGTTTTGAGTATTCACCCCATTTTAATTGGTGTAGGTTTGGGCGAGTTTGTTGGTTTAATTTTGGCACTAGTCATCATTTGGTTTACCAGGGAGCAATTATGAGTGCAGCATTCGATTTTTTGATAAATACAGCAGGTGGGTTGTTGATGAACCTGGGCGTGTCGGGGATGGTGGGACAGTTAATGGGAGTAGGAGCGAGTCTTGCTTTACACCCTTTGCTGTTACTAACCGGAATAGTTGTGGGTGGCGCAGGAATTGCAATGGCACGGCAAATTAACAAACGTTCTCGGTTGTATTTAATTGTGGATAATACATAGGGGTGGGTTATGTTTACTCCTACTCCCGTGGGCCATAAAAAGCCGAGTCGAAAGAAAAAGTTAAATGCCACTTTGTGGACGGTTTGTTCGACTGTTGGAGCGCTCTCTGTCATTGCTTCGGTTGCTCTGATGGTAGGGTGGAGGCAGCAGATTCCCGGTAATTCTGTATCTGAGGTACAACAGGCAAAGGCGCAAGTCAGGCAAATTCGAGAAGCGTATTTGGAAAAGCTGTCTCGGACTGACTACAACATGGACTATCTTTCAAGTTATTCCTCAGTGGAGGGTATGCTCACACTCACGGGATGGCGACAGCTGGCGGCGGCGTTGTGGGGACAGCAGCTGCGAAGTGAGGTATCCGGGATGCAGGCAAATGAACGTTCGGGATTTTACCGCTTGCACTATATGCCAGCGTTGGAGATAGTGAAGTTTAATTCGCTAGATGTCTTACTAGAAGCTGCTTCTGGGAATAATACTTTCTACTGGGGTTATCGCAGAACTGACGGGACAAAAGTTGAGGAAAAGATACCTTCTGGTGCGGCAGCTGTGTTGATTTTGGGCAAGCTTGAAGCTATTGACTATGCCCAGAACTTAGAATCCCAGCCCTCAGTGGATTTGAATCAAATGCTCGTTCAGATTAGAAATGCTCAAGAGCCTTATTCTTTAGCACAGGCACAGTTATTGCGGGCGCGGGGATATCTAGATCCAGTCCAGCAGATGGCGCAAGTCGCAGAGATTCGCGAAAGGATAAAGCAACGGGAGGAGGAAAGGCGGATATACCTCCAGCAAATGAAGAAAAACCAGAGTAAACCAGTTCCCAATCAACAATCTGGTGACAAATCAAGGGGGTGATGTTATGTACGTTAAGTTTGCTGCTGCAATAGTTTGTATAGCCTTGTGTTCGCTCAATGTTGTAGCGGCAGTCAAACGTACCCCTATTCGTACTACCCTTGAGGGTTCATCTCGCACCACTGTTGAGATGATGCCATCTCCCAATTCTGGCGTGCATTGGTCAAGTGCGGTTGTTTTTTTGGTCGGTTTTGCTTGTTTTTTAAGTTGGGGTATTAATGAGTATAATCAGCTCCTGGATGAGGAGAATTTACCTGTCAATCCCCCTGTTGCACCGACTCAAGATAGTGTTTCTCAGCGATCGCCTACAGATGATGTCCTTGTCCCTCCGAGGGTTCCCCCATCTACGAACAATGCTTCTAATGTTGTGAAATTCCGTTCTCCCTCTGGAGCGCCGCTTTCTATAAGTTCTAGCTCAATTCCAGTTTGTGACACCACGTCTTCTGAAAAACCAGAATTATCTCCCGAAGAATTCTATTCTTACCTTCAAGGAGAAGATGTGTGGTCGGATGATACCAACCAATCCATGAGTTAATTCAAATTAAAACTATGAGCAATAACAAGCGCAGAGAGTCACCGTTCCGACTGCAACTCCAACTGCTTGTCCGGAAGCGGGTAATGATTTTGAGGCAGTTCTCAGTGCAAAGAATGTTGGCTGCTGGCAGGATAAACTTTCCAATCAAACTCAGACTTTTAGGACGAAAAAAACTCGTGAAGGTGGCTAAATGCGTTTTGTGATTGAGTTTGACTCACAAAGGGAGGATGATAATCAAACAGTAGAATTACCTGTTGAGGCTGAAAGTACATCTGTTGATAATAGATCGCTCGTTGGAAAATATGCCATTGTTACGAGTTTGCTTGTTGTTTGTATCGTTGTACAGCCGATATCTGTATTGATTGAATCGCAATCTGTGGTGCAATCTATCCAAACTTTGGTCAATCCACGTTCTAGCAGTAGTGATTTGGCATCGCGGGTGTATCAAGCAATGCAGCGTAAAGGCTATCAGATATCCCAAAACCCGGAAGAAGTTAATATTATCTATATTCGCGGTGCTGACGAATTTGGCAAACCAAATGGGAATCGCATTAATTCTTGGAGCGATCGCCGTATAATCTTGCAGTTCCGCAATGGGAATCCAGCAATTGTCGGCAATTGGGCGGCGACAGTGAAGCCAGGACTGCCAGCGATTAAGAATCCTTTGAGGAAAACAGGTGCGGCGTTTATAGAACCCGGTCAATATCAAGCTTGGCGGGTTGGTACGCACCACGGAATATTTGGGCGAGTTGAGCCGGGGCTGGTTCAGGTTGCTCCGGTGAAGTTTCGCCGAGATAGCGATCGAGATGGTGATGTGAATAACGAACCAATACAGTCTGGAAGCATTGGGCTGAACCAGCATTCGGGAAGCAATCAGCTTTTGGTTGATAAGGCTTCCTATGCGTGTCTTGCGGGACAGTCAGAAAATGGACATCTTCGCGAGTTTATGCCTCGGGTGAAATCTGACCGTCGTTACCGTCAGAATCCCAATCATATCTTTACAACAACCATTCTAGATGTCAGTGACTTGTAATGCGGTTGGTTATTGATTTTCGCGGTGGAGGGAATCACGGTGCAAAGCGGATAAAGCCTCCTATGAATCGGAATTGGGGTTATGCGATCGCAACTTCATTCTTAGTTGCAGCTATGGTGATTCCCCAGGTTTCTCAATGGGTTGAATCGCAGCAGTTGGTTAAATCTCTCTTGAGTGCTTTGCACGGACCAACTCAAACAAATGGCGATAACAAAACTGTTTCTACCGAGGGGTTTGTTTTTCCAACCGTGGCTGGTAGTCCCGTTACCTCAGAGTTTGGTTGGCGATCGCATCCAATCACGGGACGGCGTAGCTTTCATGAGGGTATCGATTTTGGTGCGCCAATGGGTACGCCCATTTATGCAGCAGATTCGGGTGTGGTGGTGAGGGTAGGCGACAGGGGAGAGGGTTATGGAAATGCAGTTATTATCCAACATCAAGGAAATATTTCGACTCTTTACGCTCATGCCAGCAAATTGTACGTGGTTGAAGGGCAACAGGTTGTGCGGGGACAGGCGATCGCGGCGGTAGGCAGTACGGGTTTTTCAACAGGACCGCACTTGCACTTTGAAGTTCGGGTTAATGGCGTAGAACGGAACCCCCGCCCCTACCTAAACAAGTATCTAGCAAAGCCTTGAGGAGAATTCTGAATTCTGAATTCAGAATTTAGAGCTTCTGCAAACTGAATTCTGACTCCTAAGTTCTGACTACTTTCTTGGTAATTTTTGTATGCTCGGATGCATTTTGATTTCTGGTTCAATTGGTGCTGTTGGGTGTGTCGTTGTTTCTTATGGAGTGGCGTCATTACCATGTGAGTTAGCCTCTAAAGGTACGGTTTGTCAAGCGAGTCGTGTTAATAAAGCGCTTGATAGCTGGAAATTTGGATTTGTTGTTGGTGGTTTAGCTGGTTTGATTTGGAGTCCTCGCCATCAATTGATATCCCGTTTTCAGCCAGTTCATTTGTCAGCTGCTTCTTTAATGACTTTGAGTCTTTATTTTTCAATTTCTCAGGGGACTGGTGTTTCTTCAGTATCTTTAAAAGACAGAGTTAGTACAAGTTCTTATCCACCAAAGTTGAGTGCTTTTTTAGCAACAATTCGTTGGGCAGAAACGGGAACGAGTGAGCCAGAAAGTTATCGCAAATTAGTCTTTAACGGAACTTTTGATGATTTTTCAACACATCCGCAAAAGAAACAGTGCGCTCCTATCAATGGGAAAAGGGTTTGTTCAACGGCAGCTGGTGCATATCAAATGTTAAATAGAAGTTGGCAAGACTTAGCACCAAAGTTAAACTTGAAAGATTTTAGTCCAGCTTCTCAGGACAAGATGGCAATTGAATATATTCGTCGTAATAACGCCTTAAATGATGTCGAAGCAGGAAGGTTTGATGCTGCTGTTTATAAAGTCAGAAAAGTTTGGGCCTCATTCCCTAATAATAATTACGGGCAGAACAGTAAATCAATTGAAAAATTAAAAATTTACTATGAACAACAACTCCAAAAGTATGAAACTAAAAGGATTAAAAGTTATTATAGCAGTCCTATTTGATAGATTAAAATTATTAACCGCAAAGACGCAAAGAGCACGAAGAAAAGAGAGAAGGGAGCATTTTACAAATGAATTAGGACTGCTATATAACCACTCACTTAATTGAATCGTGAAAATCTCCGCTCTCTCTTTCCTCTGCGTTCTCTGCGTCCTCTGCGGTTCAAAAAAATTCATTCCGCCAAATATACAGGATTACTCTCATGTTAGTGCCATATAATGGTAACGATAATATTGAATATCAAAAACAACAGGTTTTGACGGCAATTGTACAAGCCAAGCAAGATGGTTTGAGCCATGAAGAGATTAGGTTGAATGTATGGGAAGCTTTACCTTCATCAATCGCTTCTTATGCTGAAACTGTTCTACAGCAAATTGATTTTCAGACGAAGTTATCCCGCCCGATTATTGAATTTGATTTAGAGTTTTTATTTCGGTCAGTATATTCTGCAGTACTTTCTCTCACAAGTGATGAAGAAATATTATCAATATGTGCAGAACACTGTACTTTAAACCAGTATGAATTTGTGCGTTATGCTCTTGAATATATCCATGTCAATCGCGTTCCATCAGAGTGGGAGCAGAATAACGTCTATCGAAAAATTCTTGAAATAATCACTCTCTCACCCATCGAATCCTTATTTGAGTATATTGATGCTCTCAAGAATATTTATCTCAAGCAAATTGGATATGAAGTGGTTCAAGAAAATCTTTACAAGTTATTTGTTAAGAATAAACAGGTGAGTTATTTTCTAGATTTAGCTAATAAAACTAGAGATAATCTTATCAAAAATTATTGTTATCGAACCGCAGCCCTTGTTGCGGGTGTTACGGGTCAGCCTACAGATTTGCAACTGACAGGAAATAGCTTAACCATTAACGAACCTAAATCTTTAGACAGTCAGAGAGCTATTCATGAAATCGTTCATTCACAAATTTTAACTATGGAACAAGCAGGAAAGTTATTAGTTGATACTTTGGAAGATTTTAGTATCAATGCCAAGTATGTCAATGCTAAAACTGGTCCTACCTTTAATCGCATTAAGGTAAAACTGGGACGGGGTGTGAGTTACAAGAAGGTAGAAGACATTGGGAACGACTTAGTACAGCAGCTTGGTGAAGAATTAGGTTTGAAAGTTGCGCCAATGGTGAGTGTAGTCCCTGGAGGGGTAGTATTTGACATACCGAGACTGGACAGACAGTTTGCCTATTTTCGCGACTACATTAGGTTTGACGGCGAAGCTGACATTTATTCAGTCTCTATCCCCGGTGGTGTTGATGTCGATGGTACCTATGTTGAAATTCCCCTGTATAGCGATAACGTCACCCATATTCTGGGGGGAGGGCGAACTCGGGGAGGGAAGTCTCAGTTTGAGAAAGCAGCCATTTTGTATTTGGTACGGCGCTATCCACCATCAGTAGTGCGGTTGGCGCTTTCGGATGTCAAGCGCGTGACTTTTGGTAAATTTGATGGACTACCCCATCTTGTTGCTCCAGTTGCGCGAGATGCTGAGGCTACCGCCAACTTACTCGATTATTTGGTTGAAGAGATGGAATTGCGCTACCAAGAGTTTGAGCGCCACAGCAGTATCGAAACCATCGCTCAGTATAACTTGCGGTTTGCACCCGGTATTGTCATGCCGCGATTGGTTTGTCTGATTGATGAGTGTTTTGACTTGCTTTCAGATGATAAGTATTGCTCGCGCATTGAGAACGCGCTGATGAAGTTACTGGCAAAAGCTGGTGGTGCGGGGATTCATGTCCTGTTATACACGCAGCGACCTGACAAGAACGTCATTGATCCTTTGATTCGTTCAAACTTCCCAACCAAAACTGCTTTTGTGACAACCCGACCTGAAGATAGCTGTATTATCCTTGGGGATGATAAAGACAAGCGTGCGGTTTATTTGCTCGGATACGGGGATTTCTTGTATAAGACAACTGAGGTAGTACGGCTTCAAGCATTGTATGTCGCTGATGATGAAGACCCTGAATACTTTCAGCAGTTACTTTTAGAAGCTCAAAACCATAACGATTCTTATACTGCATGGGAGTCTCAACTGGATTTTGATGAATTTGTTGCTAGTTTGTATGGCAAAGGCAACAGTCATGATAGCGACGGATCTAAGCCAGTTGCTAGTTCTAAAACCAAGCGATCTCAGACTGATTTTGAGGGGAGTTTTAGTTTTAAGGTACAACTTGATGAGTCAGCAAAAAACTCTATTTTGAATTTGCATCGTAAAGGTTATCAACTTGATGAGATTGTTAAAGCCGTCTTCAATTTATCACGTCATGATGGGCGATCGTATAAGAAATTGAGAAACGTTGTTGAGGAGTTTTTGAATAGCTTGAAAGGAGGTGACGATAGTGATATATGAACTCACAATGCCTTTACCTGCTACCATGAATGAAATTATCAATCAAGCGCGTTCCGGGTGGCAGGCAAGCAATCAACTGAAGAAGTATTGGACAAATTTAATTGGAGAATTTGTTTTTGAATGTGGATTTTGTTTGGATAGTACTGTATGGATTGAGTTTCATTGGTATCTCAAGAACTTTGGGCGAGATAGCGATAATGTAGCAGCTGCTGCCAAATTTATTATGGACGGATTGGTTGCAGGGCGAGCAATTCGTAATGATAACCTGACAGTTATCCAATCGCCTGTCGTTCATTACTATCATCGCAGTCATGGTGATGATGGCGTGCTCTTAAGACTTTCACAATCCCCTGATTTTTTATTAGATAACTTGATTCTGTCTAACCAGTTTTCTCAAAAGAGTTTAAAAAAGTGTTGTCAAACAATTACACATTTACTATCGACTTAATTGGAGATTCAACCTTGAAGAGTCTCGTTGCGAATCATATTACATTATGCGGTAAACATTGGATTTTCATAAAGCGATCGCTTGATTTATGTGCAAGTTCGACCCTTGCTACCGCTCTTGGAAACTGAACTGTTTCCGAACCCGAAAACTAGCTTTTACAAAACTAATCAATTTTGAAATAGCTAAAAGAGTAGGGCAGTAGGTCAATAGTTTAGCTTCCAAAAATCCCTAAGAAGCCGGGACTACTAAGTGGTCAACGTGCATTGTTTATGGAGGGATTATGTTAAGGAAACTGGTACACTGTTTGAAGAAAACTCATTCATTTTTTGGATGTCTGTCCTTAGTTGTTGTAGCTGGTGGTAGTCTCGTCACTGTCACAGGTTTTGGAGTATCGCATTTAGCAAAGGCTGGTGTTCCTGCTGACCGAGAATTTTGGGAACGGGTAACACACGCTGGTGTTGGAAGTATTGTTCTGGGACTTGTTGGTACAGTTGCAACAACTGCAGTTGGTGTTTCTTTGGGCAGTTTTGATGAGGAGAAAAAGGAGGAGAAAAATCAAGAGTCGAGTCAGGTGACAGTCAGTCAGCTTTTGTCAGAATCTTCTGAAGATGGCCAGTCGATAGGTGAGGATACATCTGATAGTCGTAGGATTTACAGCTATCACCTGCTTGAAAATTGATGGTCATCCTAACTTTTTGGAGGATGGGTTGGTACTTTGTCGAGTTGAAGCTCAGGAGCAGCAACTGCTTTATAGCTTTATATCGTCTAGCCAACTAGACCAGCTAGCCACTATTTACGGCGAACTTTATGATGTTATTCCCAGACTTGTCGGCAAATGTTTCTCATCGTATCAACCTTTTCCTAAAGAGGCGTTGGACGAATACTTACAAATTCACCGTCGTTATACCGAGGCGGTAGAAAACGGTCATATAGGAGATGAATATTTGCAATCTTGCAAGGGTTGCTCTTATTTGTTTGCTGAAAATCATGTTGTCTGTGCGCCACAGCCTCTCGGTTGGTATGGAGTTGATTGTCCGGATAAGCGTTGGGTACCGCAAAGGGCGTTACGTCCTTATGAGGATGATGCCGTTGTTGCAGGACTTAATCAAGGATTGGAGTTATGCAATGTGGCTAAACGCGATTGCATGATTTTAGTTCGCGATGAGTATACTAGTCGATGGTTTTCTTTCAACTTTGATGGTGTCTTGTACCCATCATCTGACAAGCTTACAGAACTTGATGATATAGCAGGTCTTGCGACTTACGTTGACTATTTTCGTCACCGAAAAATTGTTGAGTGCAATTATTCAACTGCAGATTACATTGACCGCTGGCGCTACGAATTGGCAAATACTAACGTGACGATTGATGTCACGGACAATCGGATTATTGTTCGTGAGGGTAAGTCATTAGGTAGTAAGTTCCATGAGTTTAAACTGAATGGACAGCCGTTTAATGCGTATTCTTATGCGTGTCCGTGCGATCTGAGGAATAACTACAACCTAGTTTCTTTAGTTGATTATTTGAAGCGTCGTTCTCACAAAAAAGAGGTGCCGTAATGTTGCGTAAGCTGTGGGATTTTGAAACATCTAATTGTATGACTGATTTCGGCTCTGAATATTTTAGAGGTGCTTTTCGCGTAACGGTGGCAACAGCCTCGCCTTTGTAAACCAATTCAAAAATTACTGGTTTCAAACAATCTAGTTGATTTAATTGACTGGGGCAATCTCACCTCCATCTCCATTTTTACTGGGGTGACGTAGAAAATTCATTCAGCACGGGGGCAATGTGCCCCCACTACTGGGTGGATTCTCTACAAAAACCACCCACTAGTAATTATTGGAGCCACCACAATGTTAGTCACATCTGATTTGATTTCTACTATCAACGATTTACTCTTTCCTGTTTTGTTGTTTGTGCTGAGTTTTTGTACGTTCTGCTACTTTTACAGTCCTGAAAGTTTTGAGAATTGCGTTCAATCTCATGATGCGAACTGTGTTGATAAGACTCTTCAGGATTTGGCTCAACTGGCAGATTTAGAAGCTCCTGTTGCTACTGAACCACCTACTTTTATTTCTGATTCAATTGAGATAAGTACTTTAGAGTTAGAAACTAAGAGTGTTTGGGAAGAATCAACAGTACCTACAGTAGGAGCGGAACAAACCAAAACAGTAGTGTTAGTCGATGTTGGCAGAGAAAAACAGTTGCTAACTGAATTAGGTGCTCGCAAGCTGCGCTCTTTCTGTAAGGAGCGAAAGTTAAAGGGTTACTCTGTTGTTTACAACAAACACAGCCTGGATGGTTTGGTTGATTTTTTACTAGCCCGTGGGTTTACCTATTCACAAATTGTGGTTGATGTTGCATAGGGCTTAACCGATTCTTGTCCCGGTTTAATAAGGGATTTTCCATTGGAGGAAAGATAATGATATTGAGATACCAATACTATCGTGAGTTAATTGATAAATTGACTGACAGCAAGAATATTAACTTATATGGAAAAGAAGGAATTGGAAAGACTTACACTGTTAGGGAATGCCTGCTAAAAGATATTCAGTTACAAGCCGTGTATCTAAGTTTGGAGTATCCCTTTTATTTGGATAATCTTTTTGAAGCGATCGCCATGAGTTTTGAACTCTACTACTCTTTAGAATGGAGTCAAGTGGTGAATTGTTTATCGCAAGGTGCAAGCAAGCTTTTGGTGCTGGATAATTTTGACAGATTGCACTTGGCTAGTGAAAATTTTGCAGAGGACTTATCCAGGTTGAAGATGCTTGCTGACCTTGACAACTTCAGCATACTGACGATTTCTCGCTTACCTTTAAAATATTTTCACTTTGCCAGCTTTACTAACTGCTTTGAGGATTTTATAATGGATGGCTCAAACTGTTGGATATTCTAATTAGTTACAACCAGAAAAAATTTATTGAAGAAAATTCGACAGAGGAGTGGTTGACATTGAACCGAGAGCCTTGTCAGATCATGCAATTTGGTCTGAAAAGCATTGCTAAGTCTTTCTTATTTTTTCATCAAAGCCTTGTTTAACATAGGTTAACAGCTAACAACCTTAAAAAAGTGAGGCACGATTACTTAAGAAGATAAAAAAATATGTGCTAAATCATAAGCATTTTTAAAAGATGCGATCGTAATTAGAATTCTATCAGACCACACCCACCTTCTGTGTTTTGTCCAGAATTATTGCACTAACAACATTCGCTTCTCAATTGCTTCCCAAGTTGTTGGCGATATCCGCACAGCTGCTTGTTTACATTGCACCAGAAGTGAATTAGCATACAAATAATTTTTTAGTGCTTCTATTTCCTCTTCAGACAAATATATTAGGTCTGAATTTAAACGGAGAGTATTAAACCAGGTTTGTACAACACGCTCACGAACTGCACGATGAAGTGGTTGCTGCGTGTCAGAAAGTTGAGCTTTCAGTACTTCTAATCGTGCAATTAGTACATTAAAATTTACACTTTTATTAAATACTTTTATTTTTTCAAATCCGCCGGTCAGGTCGAAAGCTTGGGTATGGGAGAGGAAATAGTGAGTCAAATCAAAAGAGAAAATAGAAGCGAGAGCGAAGGCATGGACAAGGGCAAAAGCACGAGCATCAAGAACGCAATCATGAGCAAAGGCAATGTCAAGAGCGAGAACAAGAGCTTGGTCAGGATCTAAGGCAAGAGAGGAAGCAAGGTCAAGAGTAAGGAAGAGAAAGATAGCAGCGGTGCGTTTAGCAGCAGGTTTAATATCTCCTACCGATCCAGTTGTTACTTGGTTTACCCAAGTAAGTAAGGCTTGTAATTTTGGAGTATTGATATACTTTTGTGTTGCTTTTTCTATTAGTAAAAGCAACTCATCAGCCCCTCCTCGCATTAATCCTGCTACTTGCAAAAATACCTCTTTCCAACGCTGTTCTGTTAAATATGTTGCAACTAATTTTTCAATTTGGCGTTGGTCATCAATGTACTGAGCTGTCAAATACTCCTGAAGTGTGAGATGGGAAAATGAAAATACACCTTCTGCTCGTTCTACCAGAATCCCTTGTTGAATAGCGATAGCATTCAGAACTGCTTCACCGTCTAATTCTTTAGGTGCATTCAAGTTACTTGCCAAAAAACTTTTAATTTCTTCAACTATCTCTCTCTTTGTAAAAAATAACTGATTTAATTCAAAGTTTTGACAAGCAATTTTTGAAAGTAAAATTTCTTCTAATTCGGTATTTAATCCTTGATAAATTTTATCCTGTAAAATTCGCTTCTCTGCTGCCCATTCCTCTAACAAAATTCTTAAAGCTTTACGGTAAAGAATACTCCGATTGTCAGGAAAATTCTGTGAGCGATTATAAACCAAGCAAAGAAAAGTTAATAATAAGGGAGTATGTGCTAATTCTTTAGCAGCACAGTTTTCTGGTTTTTTTAGTATTTCCCAGCATTTTTGGGCTGTCCCTGCTTCTTTGTCTGCCTTTGATCCGAACCAATTTAGTATAAATTGCTCAATTTGAGTATCATCAAAATCCGCCATTACTACATCAGTGAATCGCCGAAAGTTATGACGATAAGCTGCTGTTCTACAAGAAGCAATAAAACGATTTTTTTCATATTTATCAACAAAATTCTGAATTTGGTTTATAGTTTCATTTAAGTTGTTTGTGGAAACTTCATCAAGACCATCTAACAAAAACAGTAAATTTCCTTTATCCATCAATTCTAATGCCGATTCTTCAGCATAGGGGAAGCCACATATCTTCAATTCTTCTGCTATTAATTCTTTAATATTAATTTCTTGAGGATTAAAGCTTTTAAGTTCAACAAAAACAGGAATACAAAGATGTTGAAATATACCTCTTTTTCCTTTAAGCGATTCCAGTCCCATCTTGCGAAGAAATGTTGACTTTCCAGAACCAGGTCCACCTAAAACCATAAGGTATTGCTTGTTATTAACCACTTCAATTCCTTCATGTTTGACCCCATCTGCAAGTCTAAATCCTCGATTTTTAGCTTGACGAAAAACTTCTTCTAACCTTGAAATAGATTCAAAACTATGAATTGCTGTATTATCCAAAAACTGAACAGCAGTATATACCGACTCTAATGTTACAGGCTCTTGCATCCCTAATACTTTTAACTGACCGTGCCGCTCTGTATATTTTTGAATATATTGCTGCGAGGCTTTGAAAATCAAATTTTGTGTTCTTTTATCTAAAGTTTTGACCAATTTACCTCCCTGCTCCCAAACGACCTTAATAACAAGAGCAGTTAGGTTTTTGGTGGCTTCAAATTCAAGTCCTGTCATAGAAAGCACGGATTAGTTAGTAACTATCTCAACTGTAAACGATATTATTGAAGCAAAAGTCGTGCTTCCTCTCGTAGTGGCAGTTATCTCAGTATTGCCAAAAAGGCTGCGTGAAAATCTGCTACGATATGTAAAACATAATAACATGGGGGCGATGTTGCTTAAATTTACCGAATCGGTATAATGATTGGGTAAACACTGAGAAAACCTGGTTTTAAGTTATTTTAGATACCAGTGCTATTAACTGACGCTGATGGCTTTCTTGGAAGATACAACTCTTCACCTGATATTAATGCAGTAAGGTTAGATTAATGTATTAGTCCTATGAGCAAAATTACAGTCTTCACTTTTTTTAGTTAAGCAGGTTGTTTACCTCTCATAGGTGCAAGAAGCACGTAACTGAGTTAAGTGAAGGCTTCACCTTTATGAGCTGCTTTCCAACAAAACTGTTTAAACATATTTATATAGGCTATGCCAACTCAACCATCAGTCAGCGATATAAATAACCAGTACGTCAAACAGCTTTTGAAAACACTAATAGCTGTTAAGAAAGGTGACTTTTCAGTTCGGATGCCCGACAATTACACAGGCATAGCTGAAAAAATTGCCGATACGCTGAACGACGTTATTAAGCTAAATCAACAAATGGCGACTGAGTTAGAGCGTATTGGTAAAGTGGTGGGTAAAGAAGGCAAACTTACTGAGCGTGCCTTACTTGGAGGTGCTCATGGTTCTTGGGCAGCTTGCATTGATTCGGTTAATACGCTGATTACAGATTTAGTTGAGCCTACGCTTGAAACTACTCGTGTGCTTCAGGCAGTGACAAATGGTGATTTATCTCAAACTATCTTCACTTACAGTGATGGCGAACCCTTGAGGGGAGAGTTTCTCAGAACTGCAGAAATCGTTAACACGTTGGTGAAGCATATCAACTCCTTGACATCTGAAGTAACGCGGGTAGCTCGTGAGGTAGGAACCGAAGGTAAACTTGGCGGTCAAGCATCACTGACTAATGTTGCGGGAACTTGGAAAGACTTGATGGATAATGTGAACTCCATGGCGGGTAACTTGACGGCACAAGTGCGTGGCATTGCTAGGGTTGTGACGGCGATTGCTAATGGTGATTTGAAGCGGAAGTTGATGTTGGATGCCAACGGGGAAATTGAAACTTTGGCAGAAACGATTAATGAGATGATTGATACGTTGGCAACTTTTGCTAATCAAGTAACGACGGTGGCGCGTGAGGTGGGGATTGAAGGTAAGTTAGGGGGACAAGCGAAAGTTCCTGGGGCGGCTGGTACTTGGAGGGATTTGACTGATAATGTGAATGAACTTGCTGCTACACTTACTACTCAGTTACGTGCGATCGCAGAAGTAGCAACTGCAGTAACGAAAGGTGACTTAACACGTTCGATTTCCGTAGAAGCACTGGGTGAAGTAGCAATCTTAAAGGACGATATTAACCAGATGATTGCTAACCTGAGAGAAACAACCCAGAAGAACACCGAACAAGACTGGTTGAAGACGAACCTTGCTAAGTTCACCCAAATGTTACAGGGTCAGCGAGACTTAGAGACAGTTACCAAGTTAATTCTCTCACAATTAGCACCACTGGTAGGAGCATCTCACGGTGTCTTCTATATTATGGAAAGCTTAGAAGACAATCCATTCTTAAAGCTTTTAAGTAGTTATGCTTACCGGGAACGCAAGCACCTTGCCAACCGCTTCTTTCTTGGTGAAGGTTTGGTAGGACAATGCGCTTTGGAAAAAGAACGCATTCTACTGACGGAAATACCTTACGATTATATTAAAATTGGTTCTGGATTGGGAGAAGCATCTCCACTTAATATTGTGGTTTTACCCGTCCTCTTTGAAGGACAAGTCACAGCAGTGATTGAACTGGCGTCATTCCGACGCTTCAGTGAAATTCACCTAACTTTCTTCGACCAACTCACCGAAAGCATCGCAATTGTATTAAATACTATTGCAGCTAGCATGCGGACTGAAGAGTTACTCAAGCAATCGCAGTCCTTAGCACAGGAGTTACAAGCACAGCAAAACGAACTCAGGGAAACAAACAAGCGCTTGGAACAACAAGCCCAAACCCTAAAAGCTTCCGAAGAATTACTGAAAAGGCAGCAAGAAGAGCTACAACAAACCAACGCCGAACTGGAAGAGAAGGCAGAGTTGTTAGCCCAACAAAACAAAGAAGTCGAGCGCAAGAATCAGGAAATCGAACAGGCAAGGCAGTCTTTGGAAGAGAGAGCAGCACAACTAGGGCTTTCCTCAAAATACAAGTCTGAGTTTCTGGCAAATATGTCCCACGAGTTGCGAACGCCACTGAACAGCCTGTTGCTCCTTGCAAAGCTGCTTGCTGATAAGGATAATAACAACCTAACCCAGAAGCAAATTGAATATACCCGCACCATTTATTCCGCTGGAAATGATTTACTAGGGCTAATCAACGACATTCTTGACCTGGCAAAGATTGAATCTGGAACTATGCCAGTAGACATCAACCGGATGCTATTCTCTGATTTACGCAGTCAGATAGAAAGCACCTTCCGTCAAGTCGCACAAGACAAAGGGCTTAATTTCATAATTGACTTTGCTCCTGAACTTCCTCCCTTCATCAACACTGACTCCAAGCGTTTACAACAGGTGCTGAAAAACTTACTCTCCAATGCTTTTAAGTTCACCGATCGAGGTCAGGTGAGTTGGCAGGTTAGGATAGTTGCTGAGGGATGGAGTCTCGACCAGGAAGTTTTGAATCACGCCAACACCGTCATTGCTTTTATCGTAAGCGATACAGGAATTGGTGTTGCACCAGATAAACAAAAGATTATATTTGAGCCGTTTCAGCAAGCAGATGGCTCCCCCAGCCGTAAGTATGGTGGCACGGGTTTGGGCTTGTCAATATGCCGTGAAATTGCCCAGCTTTTGGGTGGCGAAATTGTCCTGAACAGCAGTTTGGGAAAGGGCAGCACCTTCACCCTCTACCTACCGTTAACTTATCTGTCGTCCACAGCAACAACCTCAGTCAGTAGTTCGCTCACCAGCAAGCCTCAGAGTGAGTATCAGACAGCTAGCCCGGTAATTACCACCCCAGTACCGTCTCAAGCAAATGATTTCAGAAGTAATCTAGCCGCTGAGTCTCAACCACTTAAGGAGTTTTTGCCTCAAAGCAGCGCTCTTAAGGATGACCGCGACGAACTCCAACCTGGAGATCGTACACTGCTAATTGTTGAGGATGACGTTAACTTTGCCCATATTTTGTTGGAGATGGCACGGGAACAAGATTTCAAAGGGGTAGTCGCCCTACGCAGCGATGACGGTTTATCGATGGCACAGGAATACAAGCCCGATGCTATCATACTGGACATCCACCTGCCAATGATGAATGGTTGGACAGTGCTAGATCGCTTGAAGCATAACCTCAACACCCGTCACATTCCCGTCCATGTTATTTCAGTTGACGAGGAACAGCAGCGAGGTCTAAAACTTGGGGTCATCGGGTACTTACAAAAACCCGCGACCCGCGAAGCTTTGACAGAAGCCTTTTCCAAGATTAAGACTTTTGTAGAGCGTCAGAGGAAAAACCTGCTAGTGGTAGAAGACGACGAAGATCAATGCCGCAGCATTGTGGAACTTATCGGTAACAGCGATGTCTCCACAACTACCGTTAGTACTGGTGCAGAGGCTTTGGCGGTACTGAAAACACAGCAGTTTGATTGCATTGTACTCGATCTAGGGTTGCCAGATATAACTGGTTTTGAACTACTTAAGCGAATTAAACAGGAAGTGTCGCTCTCAAATTTGCCGATTATTGTGCATACAGCAAAGGAGTTAACTCAGCAAGAACAAAACGAAATTAAGCAACTAGCTGAGACTATAATCATCAAAGATGCCCGTTCCCCAGAGCGTCTGCTAGACGAGACAGCATTGTTTCTGCATCGCATTCAAGAAAATTTACCAGAAACTCAGCGCCAAATGTTGGAACAGATACACCAGACCGACGCTGTGCTGGCTGGTAAGAGAGTGCTGATTGTTGATGATGATCTACGCAACATTTTTGCTCTCACTACCATGCTGGAGTGGTACCAGATGCACGTTGTGTACGCTGAGAACGGCAGGGATGGTATTGCTGTATTACAAACCACCGCTAATATTGATGTTGTACTAATGGATGTGATGATGCCGGAAATGGATGGATACGAGACGATGCGAGTTATCCGTAAGATTAGACAATTTGCCTCACTGCCAATGATTGCGCTTACAGCTAAAGCTATGCCGGGCGATCGCGAGAAGTGTATCGAATCGGGTGCATCAGATTACATCACAAAGCCTGTAGATATTGAACAGTTGCTATCGCTGCTACGCGTTTGGCTTTATGACGCAAGGTAGAGTCGAGAGGAGTACTATTACTCTACCCCTCTCATCCAAAACTAGTAAAAATCAATGAGTGGCATAATGACCCCAAGTATCGAATGTCAACTCCTTCTACTGAACCAACTCTCTAGGTCGTTCCCGCGATGGTTTCAGTGCGAAAATACACATTTGGTGTGAGGGTAACCGTAAAGCAATAACTTTTACTGATTGAATAAGTCGAAGTATTCAAATTTGAATACTTCGATTGAAGTGCTGTTGCTTTATTAACTTGAAGCTGCTATTTCTTCTTGGTACTGTTCCAGCAAGCGCCCTATGCTTCTTGGCGATATATCTGAAACGATTCCTCTACGTACTGCTTCAGATGCAATGAGCTCGTTCTTGGCGTGTTGCGATCGATAACTTCTCTCGTTCCATTTACTAATTTCAATGATTTTGGCAACTTCGACTTGTTTGCACTTTCTGGGTCTTCCGTCCTTTGATTCGAGAAATTGTTTGATTAATTCCCTTAGCTCTTCTTCCGTTTGAGATGTGAATGTTGCATTTAACCACTTTTTACGCCAGGTCGATACGTGATGGAAACTAGTTCCTGTCTTTTTGCATATGTTTGTATTACTCTCACCCTTAGCAGCTTCCAGTATGACAAGCGCCCGCTTGCTGATATACTCTTCTTCTGTCTCAGCAATTGATTCCAGTAGTTTTTTTTCTACCTCGTCTAGTTCTACAGGAGGCGCTTTTGGAACTGGCATTCCTTGTTTACCCCTTTTTTCACTAAATTAGTTTTGCCAAAATGTATATTAGCTGATATACTCTTCAAGTATAAGTATTATTCCAAATAAATCAAGACCTTGAACCAACAAAGTCTTGAGGGAAAAGCAAGCCAACCTGTTGTAGCAGGCTGGACAAATGCTCTTTATCTGTTTTTACTTAATTGAGTCCATCATACCATGAATCTACTGCTCTGTGTACGCCTTCCCTTTGACAGGTGTTTCCTTTCTCCGTATTGGCATTCGGTAAATTGCTTAAGTATACGGTACATTTTTGCAAAACTTCGCTTGTTTTTAGAGCGAAGGTATAACAATTTTCTTATTTCAGAAAACTTAATAGTGTCTAAATATTTTAGGCATTTGGGTTGAATTCAGTTCCCCAAATGCTTTTTTGGTATGAATTTGAGCATTTGGAGAACAACAATTAGGACGATTAGGACGATTAGGACGATTAGGACGATCGCGAGTTCAGTTTTGTTCCACTTATGTCTTTGAAGATTTTAGGGTATAAATATGTACAATTTAGACCATCAGCAGGTTGTTCATCTTCCTCCAGATGAACTAGTTGTTCACCCAAGATTAATAGAAATTTACGGTGAAGATGAAGATCGCCCCTCATTGGAAGCAAGTATTCAGCGAGAGATGAGGATTCTTGTTCCAATAGAAGTTTCAGCACGCACGGGTGTAAATGTCGTCATTGCGGGTAAATGTCGGTTACAAATAGCTAAAAAACTGGGTTTTGCAACTGTTCCAGTCTTTTTTGGTGAATACTCTGGCGAGGAAGAAGAGTTGAAAGCTCTGTACGACTTGAATATTCACCGAGAAGAGAAAACCCATTTTCAAAGGTTTATTGAGGGTGCTTACTGGGAACCTCAGCTTAAAGAACAAGCCAAAGAGCGACAGAGGGAGAATGCTCGACGGCTAAACGATCGCAAACAATCAACGAAGTGTTCAAATTTGAATACTTCGTCAGATGACATGAGTTCTCAAGAATCTAGAGAATTGCCAGTCCTTAAAGAGGTTGCCAAAAAAGTAAAGCTTAGTGTTGGTAGCTACCACAAAGGGAAAAAAGTTTACTCGTATATTTCTCAATTAAAAAATGAGGGCAAACTACGCTCGGTAGCAGCGCTGCAACAAGAACTCAACCGCAGTATTGACACAGCTTACAAGTTTGTGCGTGATGAGCGTCGGGAAAAAGTATTAGATGCGATCGAGCGCGGCGAGGTAAATACCCTTCGTGAAGGTAATGCTCTTGTGCGTACAGGTTCTCGTAACCCATGGCGTAAGTTTGAAGTTGGACAAGTTTATCTATTTAAAAAGGAGCCGCGACCAGATTTTTATCAACAGGCTCGCGTAATTAAAATTACAAACGAATTTGTGATGTTTGCTTTTAGGAATTCTAAAACTAATGATTTAGAGACCATAAGTTTGAGACCACCAAGTATTGATGCCACATTACAGGAGGAACCATCAGTGAAGGAAAGAGCGCGAATATTGCGGTTGTTAGAGAAATTTGGTTCGATTTATCCACTACGGGTAGCACTGAGTGAAATGCTAAACATTACGAATTTGACAATGGAGGAGGAACGATTCTTAGCGTATCTTGAGACTGGCAAGTACGAGGAGATGATTAAGGAGCGTGAGATTGAATTTGAAATAACTAGAAATAAAAGTACTGAAGATCGTTGTGCTGCATAAAATGTTGACCTACGGGGCTTCTAACGGGCTATCTAAAGACAGCCAACTATACAAATACAACTGGTGGTAGGGGGTACGCGATGAGCAAGTATATCCGCACGAGCCGTGCTAATCCTTGTCCTGTTTGTGGCGACATTCGCGGGCGCTGCCGTCATCTGCCGAATAGCCCTGATACTGTATTATGCATGACGGCAACAGATGCATATTCAGCACCAGAAGGCTGGAAATTTATCAAACTTACCCGTGATGGGTTGTGGGGAATAATACGACGCGATACTGGTGATACTGATGAAGCTTCGAGACGCGAGTGGGCAGAATATTGGCGTGACTTACATAGCCAACGCTTGCAACAAGAAAAAGCTCATCGTGCTGCAAGTCTTACCGAAGAGGAGCGCGATCGCCAAATTCGAGATGTTCTCGGACAACTACAGTTATGTCAAAAGCATGAATTCGACTTAAAACGCCGGGGACTCAATGAAGAGTTAATCGTTGCAGGACAATTTAAATCGGTTAAGCAATGGCAAAAACTCGATAGAGAAGTTTCTCACCGTTTGGCAGGTGTTTCTCTTGGGGGACGTTCTTTGATTACCCCTCAATCTGGCTATCTTTGTCCTGTATGGAATCCTCTAGGACAAATTATTAGTTGGCAGTTGCGGGTTGGCAATATTGAAGTTGATGTCCCTAAATATTTTTGGGCATCCTCTCGGACAAAAAAACGCCCCACAGGACCAACGGCTCACTTGCCTAATGGCGAGTTACCTCTGACTTTTTGTACTCCTGCGATTCAGAACGAGTACACCCTCAACGAAAACGCTCCTATATCCTTTGCTTACATTGGACTTGCTGAAGGTATCCTCAAACCTTGGATTATTGCCCAAAAAAGAAATCAAATTACCATTGGTGCTGCGGGTGGTAACTTTGCCTCAAGCCCTGAAACTTTCAAGCGGTATCTCACTGCTGCAAGCGAAAAGTTGGGCGGTACAAAAGATTTGCTCTTGTGGGCTGATGCAGGTGCAGTTATCAATAAAAATGTGATGCGTCAATACCGAAGGACTCACGAGTTAATCAGGAGTTGGGGGTACACTCTGAAAGTAGCTTGGTGGGGTCAAGTTGATAAATATTGCGCTGATGGGGATGAATACGCGGGTGAATTTGAAATTCTGAGTTGGATAGAGTTTGAAAGTTTATCGCGCCATCCCCAACGCGTTTGGGATGATGTGAAAATTCAGTTAGCCAAAATCGAAAAGCTTTTACGTCCAAAGCGGGGTTTTAGGCGACGGGTGAAGAGATCTATTAGCAAGAATGCTCCACAAGAAATATTAGTATACACTCCAGAGGATTTACCAACTCCCGAAGAATACCAAAGAATGGGATGCCCTAAGATTGTTTATCTGGGAGACGAACGGGTTAGTCTTTGGATGGAAGCAGTTGCCAAAGGTTGGCAACACATCTTAGATAAATCAACTCCTGGGTTAGGGAAATCTCATACAGCTGGAAGCATGACGCCACAAGAGTTTGGCAGTCGTCAACTGTGGTATCTTGCGATCGATCATCGCAATCCAACGACGATCGCTGTTGAAGCTAATTTTGTCGATCTACCCCCTCGCCATAGTGGTTTGAAGAGCGATCCCACTCGACTGACTCCCCTCGGACAGCCCTTTTTAGTTCACCCGAATGGAATTGAAGATGTGACTGCACCTGGTAATTGTCATCGAGCAGGTACCTTCCGCGCACTCGCTGCAAAAAATCTTAACCAAATTGAAGAATCTAACAACCCAATTTGTTTCTCGTGTCACCTGCTGAATGCCTGTCGTCACAGTACTGGTGCGGGGTTTGGCTATCGCTTTCGTCGGCATTCTGTTCTTCAAGAGATCCAAGTTAGAGCGCATCCAGATAGTCTGCCCTCCCCAGATGATTACCAATTTTCTGATTGTGGCATGATTTGGGATGAGGCTTCTCAACTTATGCGATCGCGCAAAAAAATTGAAGTTCGTCTGGGCGATTTCAATCGAACAGCGGGTGAGTTAGCTGTGAATGCACCGGAGTTGTTTGCCAAACTCCACCCTCTTTTTGAGCGATTGAAGTTTCTTTTTTGTGCTGGGGAGTCAAAATCAAAAACTCCATGGTTCGCGTCAGATATTCAACTCCCAAGTTGTAGTCGTTATGGTTATGATGATACTGCTATTCGTCAACTCCTCGGTCAACCACTTGATGATATTGTGGATATTATTGATGAATTGACGAGCCTGCTTGCTCCCAACTTAACGTTTTTAGCTCAAAGTGCTCTCAGTATAGATACCAGTGCTGGTACTAAGAGCGAACGTGCAACTTCCAGGCGAATCAATAAATTATTGCGCTCAACTGCTTACCAAGAGTCTCAACAAGCTCTCGAAGCAGTCGCTCTGAATTGGTTGATTCCACTGTTGTCAGTTTGGGGGAGACACATCCATGGAGCATTTAATTTTCATAGAGGAATATTGACGGTACATTTGTCAGAAACCCGCCACCGGGATGTCGCGAATGCAGCGCAGTTCAATATCTACTTGGACGCTACATTAGATGTCAGGTATCTTGCTTTGAAGTTAGGAGCGCTTATTGAGGATGTACTTGTTGTTGAGCAAGTCACCCCAAGCCATGAAAATTTGAAGGTGGTGCAAATCACAAATATGGGTGTTTTGGGACGCGATCGGCGATCGTCTATGCATCACCGCCTAGAAGCACTACGGTCCGAGATTGAAGCCATGTCCCCTGGTGTGGCTTTTATTGAACGCAAAAGTTTTGCTCAACCGGGTGATGGCTACCATTTTCGCGATAGTAGAGGCGTGAATCGTTTTGCAAATGCTCCCGCTCTTTGTTCGATTGGTATACCTTATCCTAATATTGGTGAGTTAGCAGCAGAGTATCAAGTTTTAACAGGTCATTCAGTTAATTTTGATTTACCCCAAGTGCTCTCAAAACTGGGTGATTCAACAACTCCTTTCCCGCCGAAAGATGACCCAAAGGTGTGTCCAGAAGCAGGGGGACTCTGGAATTCTGGAGAAGAAATTACACCGCTCGTCTTACACCCTCAACAGAGCCAGACTATAACCTTTGAAGACTTTGTTGATAGCTTTGTGAGAGCAGAAATTATTCAGGAAGCGGGACGGTTGCGATCTGCCCTCCGGGCAGGAGCGAAGCTATCGCATTTACGTCCACCAGAGCAATTAGTTTACTATTTTGTAGGAGATTATGACTTAGAATTTTTATCCGAGGCAATGCCTGGTATAGTCTTGGAGAAAATCTCATCAGCAGAAGTTTCCCCTGAAGCTGGAACAAAGAATCAGCGAGCCATCTGGTTAGTTTCTTCTTTATTTTCTACTATTTTTCAACAGGGGAATAAGAAACCAAAGCAAAAAGAAATTGAAAACCTCTCGCTCTTAGAGAGCGAAGAAGGAGGAATTACTCAAGGAAGGGTGAGCCAAATAGGCAGACTGTTTGGCGGTTGGTCAATTTTCGCCAAGTTAATTACCGAATTATTATCAATTTTTCTGGAATCTAATGAATCAGATATTACCCAATTTAATGAAGATGAACGTTGGATAAAAGATGTCTATTTACCACTTCTAGTTCATGCAGGTGAAATTCCAAGAGTTGAAGCAGTCAAAGAAGCGATCGTACTTGTATCAGTTTATGGTTGGGAGACTTTTCGTCAGATACTAAAATCAGTTACTCTTGATATTCAAGTCATTCTTTTTGAATATTTAGCATTAATGATTCCTGAAGATATCCTTTCAATTTTTGTTCGCCTAGGTCAAGAACTTCATTTAGATTCTTCTTAGTACCAAACTTAATCTAACAGCTAGTCATTTGAAATTTTCAACATAAATATACAGTCAATACGATTCGGTTGACATCTATCACCCACGTATGGTGAGGCTATACAAGCTTGGTTCGTATGGCTGTCGGCTGTCTTTGGTGAGAGTTTATCCGAACCGTATTGAGTATACAGTCATCCAGCATTTATTTTCATATCTGCTGGCTATTTGTGTTGGCTGAAATTATAC
Organism: Scytonema hofmannii PCC 7110; assembly: GCF_000346485.2. Lineage (NCBI taxonomy): Bacteria > Bacillati > Cyanobacteriota > Cyanophyceae > Nostocales > Scytonemataceae > Scytonema > Scytonema hofmannii. Next base: position 134,530 of record NZ_KQ976356.1, on the reverse strand, counting down.
AAATATTTATTGTAAAAAATAAATATTTGGATTTTTAGATTTTTTCTATTGATGATTTTTGATATTTAATTAAATATCAAAAATTTTAAATCTTTATTATCATTAATATGAATATTTTGAATTTTTCAACACAGAATTTATCTAAAATTTTTATATTTGTTGTTTCAAAAATTTAAATCCATAGGGTTTTTATTTAAATTTTGAACATACATTAAGATGCAAAAGCTTATACAACAAGCTTAAAGCCTAAAAACTCATTCAGAAATCAAACCGGGTTTTTATATTAGTTTTGTTTTTATAAACTAAACTAACTAAATTAATATTTGAGAAATCAATTTTTCTTGAGGATTTTGTACTCAAAACTCACAGTGTAACAAGTTAGAAAAATACGGGTACTGGGTATATGTCCCAAGTACAGCAGCTACCAACTGAGAACCGCTATATATGATTTGTGCAATGCCCACACGCATTAAGTAACTTGTGCGTGTGGATATCGCCTTTATGCGGGCGCTTCATACCATTGCATAATTATTGACATCTCTTACCGCTGTTTTTAGCAACAACCGTGACTAACTTACTTTCTTTTCTTGGTACATTCTTTGAAGCCAATAGTCATCTTTGCAGTAATAGTCGTAGTTTTTGTTTATGATTCTGACAACTTTTTCTCTTGTGTCGGTGCTATCAAATAACTCTTCAGCTGTTTTATACAAGGGATTGTTAATTATTCCGCGACAAAGTTTGATAGCAGTCCAATTTCCTAGTACAGCCCATTGCAGCCAGTAAAGCGTAGCAGTTTCGATAGTGATGGGTTTTACTTCTGACAGTTCATTTTTCTCTATCAAAAACTCGATATCGTGGTGTGAAACTGGTTCTCCGCGTTTTTCTTCTGCTCTTATAAAGCTCAAAATTGTACTAAACTTCTTACCAATAACTCCACTTACCTGGTTGGCATCTAGAAATAGATGATTTTTTGTTTGATACCATTTTGTATCTCTTCTATGTCGATAAATATTGATACTAATACCGTTAATATTTATTGTTTTGTAGTTACTACTCATAGATTTAGAGCCTTCTTACAAAAAGGATACGGTTCAATTTTCAATTTAGCTGATGGGATTATTTTTTATCTACTAATAATTTTTGAAATTAAATAAATTTATTTTTAATAATTTTTTGCTTGAAAATACTTGCCTATCATCTCGAATTAAATTTTTTATAGTTTACAAGAATACCTGCAAAGTATAGAAAAATCATTACTGTTTTATCTTTCAACTAATGTTGGTAAAAAATAGATTTCTGTTGATTGATTTTTGGAAAGAGAAAGTGCATACTAGAAACCATCTAGCGAACAGACTAGTCAGGTTTGGATTGTAATGAGTAACTACTGGCTACCTCGAAAGGTTATTTTTCAAGGTAATCCTATGAGGATTTTAGATATCGATACGGGTATTGAGTTCCTAGCAGAAGATATATGCAATCTTGTTTGTCCTGGAATTATTGGTAAAGGAATCAAATCTTTTATCGAAGCACTACCACTAAAACTGCGCCGCCAGCGTCAAATTATTGATGAGAATAGCACATTCAAGGAGGTTGATACTTTATGTTGGTTAGCACTTAAATTTGTTTTTAATCTATTCGGTTATGAGAAACATCGGGAGTTTGTACGTTGGTTGCGGAAGGATGTTGTTTCTAGCGCTACTACAAACACAATCTTAACTGCTTCTAAAGCTCATATTGAGAACGGTATAGTCTCTTATGGAGAGAAAGTGGGTACTATTCGTCAGTCTTTAAACCAAGTCATTGGTTTGAAAAATACTGAATTTTTTTCAGTTAAGAATGTGTCAGTTGCATCACGTTTACCAGCTTCTGAACTAATTGTAGCTAAGCTAAATTCTCTCCACTGGTTCAATGTTATTAACAATTGTCAGTTGGTTTCACTGTCGGAAATGTATTATGAATCTCGATTTTCTTTGGTAGGTGCTCCTCCGACGCTTGTACCTGCTATTCAAGATTATTCTTTATTGCGGAACTATACTTTCGATACTGCGCTTTTAGAAGCAATATATCTCAGTTTTTTGTACAAGCAAGTTTCTGTACCTTTATTTGATTCTGAAATTGATTTACCCAACAAATTGTTACGCAAGCGTTATCTAGATTGTTGTCAATTGGCACTAGAAAATGAGAAGATATCTTATTCAGATTTATACTTCGCTTTTGTTACTAATGCTAACAATTTGTTTCTAGCACAAGAACTGGATATTGCTCTAATATTTTCTTACTTTAAAAAGCATTTGAGTTTTCCCATTTTACGAATTTTGGAAGGAGGTGTTTTTTTGCCAGCACTTGATTTATGTGGTTCTATAGGAACTCTAGATAGTCAAATAGTTTCATCTCTAAGATTAGCTTACCTCAATTGGCTATCGGCACTTTTGGAAGAAATAAACTCTTCTCACTAACATTCTATCCATTTGAAAATCTCATTTTACTAGCAAAGTGTATTGACTTTGCAAAAGGTTCTTATGTCTCGTAGTAGGAATAATAAGGCTAATAAAGTTATGTCTGATAACAATAATGCTCCAGCTAATACTGATGATAAAGCTCAAAGACGTTTAGTAATTGTTACGGGCGATAAAGGGGGAGTTGGTAAAAGTACCTTTGCACGAGGTTTGTTACAGCTTTATGTGGATAAAGACATCAAATGTCTTGCTTATGAAGCCGATCAGCGAAATCCTCAAATGGCAAGACATTTTGGAAAGAAATATGGTCCATTAGTTGACTATATAGATATCTTTCGTAGGGGTGGCGCTGATGAATTACTTATTACAATAGAAAAGAAGCAAGATTATGCAACTTTCTTGTTGGATTTACCAGCCCAATCTGGTGGTTTTTTTGAAGAGTTCGTGAAAGAACTAGCCTTTTTTGAAATGTTAAAAGATATTGGTTGTCGAGTCACTATGGTTTCAGTTATCAGTAGGGTGCTTGACTCAATCAATGTACTGGAAAAGTTGTATCAATGTTGTCAAGACCAAGTTGACTATGTTGTTGTAAAAAATCTGTTTCATGGTGAGGAACAAAAGTTTGAACGTTATAATGACTCTAAATTCCGTCAAGAACATCAGGGTATATTAAATGAAATTGTTATGCCCGATTTGTTTTACAAACCTTATGACTTTATTGATGTTCATGGCTTAACATTTGCTGATGCACAGACCCATCCCGATACCAATATTGTCATTAAAGCAAGAGTTAAATTTTGGTTGTCTGAATTTGAGGAAAAGGTTAAACCTCTCTCTAATTTATTCAATCTTGATAGTCAATCAACTCCGGGTATTTATCAACAGATGGCTGAAGCAACTGAAAAACGTAGAAAAGAGCAGGAATCTGAAGCTGCTTAGGTTTAAGAAAGAATTCTGAATTCAGGAGTCAGAATTCAGAATGAATTTGAGCTTCCTGGATGTTGAATTGGATAACAAAATTTTCTGTAGTTGCTGTAACTGGTGGTAACTAGAGCAAGGCGTTGCTTCCCTAATTTATCCATAAGAAAAGCAAAAATTTATACTTTTCACTAATCCACTGAATTCATTCAAAAGACCATTCTGATAGCGCAGCGTGGCGTCAGCCATATTCTGAGTTCTGACTTCTGGATTCTCCTTAAATGTTGAGAAAGCGTTTTGTAATTATAGTCGGGGATGCTCGCGTTGGTAAGTCCACTACTTCTCGACTCTTACTCGATCTGTATGCCAAAAATAAACTTAACGTGCGGGCTTTTTATCACGGACATCGTAACAAGCTTTCAATGTATCAGACAGAAGATTTTAAAATTGACCATTTGGGTTTTTCTAGGGGTGATTCTGATAGGCTGTTACTTGACTTAGATATGTTCCCAAAGACTGAAGTGGTTTTGACTGATATGCCAGGTCAAAACCTTCCTGAATTTAAAGCTTTTGAGAAAGATGTTTCCCTAATAGAAAATCTTAACTGTTTGGGATATCGTGTTACTTTTCTCCACCCCATATCCCACCGTAAGGACTGCGTTGAAGATTATTTACAGGAATTGTGTGACTATTTTGATAACCAAGTTGATTATGCGATCGCCAAGAATCACTATTTTGGCGACCAATTTCCCTATTATGATGGCAGCCAACTTCAAGCCAAAATCAAAAAACTAAATGGGTTGGAATTAGTCTTGTCTAATTTACACAGCCAGTGCTATCAACAAGTTGAAGATGCAGCTTTGTCCTACTCTAAAGCTGTGTTACCCGAATCTCCTCTTAATGTTATTTACCGTTCGATTGTATTTAACTGGATGGAGGATTTTTTAACTTCTATTACTTCTAACGACACTGCTTCTAATTATCTTGGCTTGAATGTGAAACAGCTTCATTCCAAACAGTTAGAACCTTCTTCAGCTTCAGATATACTTCCAGTTTCTACTGAAGTTTCTGTTGGTGTTTCAGAACCTCCAGTTCAAACCAACTCTTCTAACCAGCAGTCTTTTTCTCCTGACGAACCCGAACCAGAGAAATGGTAATAAGGTATGTTTTTATACTAAAACGAGATTTGAGATTGTTATTGACTTATGGCTAATAATGATGTTGCAAAAAATGTTGAAAAGGTTTTTTCAAACCTTGACGAAGCTAAAAAAGCAGAAATTACTGACTATGTGCTTCAACTGGGTATTCGACGTGATGACCCTTTGTTTAACCTTTATGCTGAGTTGGGTACTACCCAAACTGTCTTACAGAAATTACCGGGTAGGCTTGATGTCATTGTCAACAAATGGACTGATATGGTGGACGATAAGCTTAGGGATGCTTCCAGTGTAGCTATCCAGCAACAAAAGACTGCGATCGCTGAAGCGGCGAAAGAGTTGATCAAGAAAACTGGCGGTAATGGAGGGGCTTTACCTCAACTAGGATTTGGTCTTAACAATTGGAAGTTGGCTCAAATTGGGGGCGTGTTGGGTTTTGTTCTGGCTTTGGGAACTGGGATTGGCATCTTCACTTACAAGACTGTTGCTGATAGTACTTCTTCTCAAGCTGTTGCCCAAACTCTGCTTTTGAAGCCTGAAGACCAAAATCTATTGAGTTGGGCTAAGTCTCAGGAAGGCCAACTAGCTCGTAAAATTTATCAGAAGAACGCTCCTATTATTAAGACTTGTCGTCAGAAAAAAGACGAAGGTTGCACAATTCTGGTTAATTAACTATACTAGGCAGCTAGCTTCATCAAGGTGATAGTTGAAAAATCCTTATTTTCTTTGTGCTCTTTGTGTCTTCACGACTCAAAAAATATTTTTAAACCGCAAAGACGCAAAGAGCACGAAGGTAAGATTCTAAAAATTGGGCAGAATTGGTCTGATTTTAAGTTACTTTGAACCTACTAAGCAGCCCACCCCCTGTAACTCTGATAACTTTTGTCTTGATCCTTTTGAGCTTGACGGTTTTGATTTTTTTGGTCATTCTTGCTGCTTCTGGTTTTCCTGCTTCTGTAGGTAGCCTCTTGCTCAATTTTCATATCTGCGAAAGTTAAGATGCCCAGACGGATACCCTCGCGAATGGCATTGAGTCTGTCATTGACTCCTAATTTGATAAATGAATTGTGCAGGTATGACCTAACCGTACCTTCTGAAACATACATGACGTTAGCGACTTCATCATTCTTCATCCCACTAGCAACTAGTTTGAGGGCTGTTAGTTCCTTATCAGAAAATTCGCTTAACAGGCTAATCTGCTTCTCTTCTGTCTCTTTCGACCTAAAACTATCGATTAAGATACGGTTGATAGTTGGGTCAATCCATGATTCATTGTTGTATGCGGCAAATATCGCTTCGAGGAATCTTTCTCCTACCTCTTCTTTGGGATTGTTTTTACAGTAGTAGCAGTCTGCACCGTTGGCAATTGCAGCCTTAATCGAGTCGCGATCGCTATTGGCAGTCATGACCACGATTCTTGCTGACTCATGAATATGCTTGATGGCGCTAATTGCCTCTATTCCACACATATCAGGTAGGTCAATATTGATAACTACTACATCTGGCTTTTGAGATGCGATTATGTCTAATCCCTCTTTTCCGTATTTTGCTCCACATACCTGAAATTTCTGATTTTCAGACAAGATGGCGGTTGCACCAATTCTAGACATATTGTCGTTCTCAATGATGAAAATACTAATCATTTTGATCGTCCTTAATTTGTCTTAGTAATTCGTAATCATACTTATAACATTTAACTTTTGGAACGTTTGTATTCTTTACGGTTCCCACATATTAGGCTGACAAATTAACTAGTATTTTATATTTAAAGAAAATTTAAAATACTAGCTAGTTTTTATATTTATCGTGAAGGATTTAGGTTGCGGCGTGATTTTTACTGTAGATTTTGGTTTTAATATTTCTAAGTAAAACTATGGAGCAAAAGATAAATTTTTATGAAGGGTGACAAAATTCTTGAATGGATAGAAAAAATAGTCGTTTGGGCATTGACAGGGCTATTAATATTTGTCGGGCTAGGTAGATTTCCACTTAGCCCGACAAGTCTTTTTGATTTTGCTGATTCGCTTTATTATTTTGCGGTAGCGATCGTTGTTTGTCCCAAGACTCCAATTGGTTTTTACAAACGGCTATTACTCGGTTTTTTATCCTTTTTATATGGAGTCTGGATGAAGCTAATTTAATGATAAGTAGTCAAAACTCAGAATTCAGTATTCAGAAGGTCTAAGCAGAATTTAATAAGAATTTAGGAGTCATAAATCAGAATTGAATTAAAGGGTTTAAGTTCCGCACAAAATTTTAATAGAGTAGTGCTTCTAGGTGGCGGGATAACCCTTAAATTGATAGATCCTGAATTCCGAATCCTGAATTCTGAATTCTTCCATCTAATCGAGTTCGCTACCCGACTCCTTATTTTGTATTTGTTGTTGACTCTGCTCTCTGTAGGCTTGTTGTTCTACACTAGTTCTCTCAAGTTGAGAAATCTGCCCGCGTGACTGGCTTTGAAATAGAGCTTTAAAACGTTCAAATTCTTCTTGCGTGAGGTTATTGACAATAATAGAATATTCTTTAGAGCTATTATCTTTTGATGCCAATAGCGCCTCTTGACTCTCCTCTAATTTGGGAGAATTTCTATCTAGACTTAGGGTTTGGGTATCTTTTTCTAGTTTGAAACTAGCTGTATACTCTTCTCCTTGATAAACAATCTTTTGGGACTCTTTATCTTGCTTACCAAAGGTGTTTATCCTATCTAGAATTATCGGAATTACAAATTGCTGAATCTGGGGATCGGTTACAAGCGATTGTTCTTTATTCTCTATAGTTTTCTCTGCACTATTATTAGTAATATCATCATTTTTATTAGATGAGCTATTTAAAATTTCTGGTTCAAATGTTTTTTCTAAAGTTGGATTAAGCTCATTGGTAGAGGATTGATTTTGATGCTCTTGCTCAACAAAACTAATAGGTTCAATCTCTACTGAGGTTACTTTTGCTTCTTCTTGCGCGACTTTGGCTACTTCACCTACTACCGAGCTAAGACCTGAAGCTGCTTCTGTTTGAGTTTCCTCAGTGATTCCTCGTTTTCCGTACTCTTCAATTTGCTCGTCAGTAACTTTTAGATAATCCATTATTTCTCTAACGACGGCGGCTCTTTGAGCTATACTCATTTCCTCTACTTCAATTGCACTTAATTTTTCAACCAAATCTTTCATTTGAGTTACCTCTCTACTAAATCTTGTTTAACTTCATAAAGTGAATTATTGATACGAAAACTTATGAATTTAAAGTCTCGTACCATCTCATCATTTATTTTATTGACTTGGGTGTTACCTTCTCTAATATATAATATTACATTGTCTTCCTTGTCCTTGATTAAGTAAGTTTTATCTTGAGCTTTGGTAGCAATTTGATATTTTTGAGTTTCTACAGACATGATGCCATTGACATCTTCTTGCCCGATTGTTTTAACAATATGTTGGGCAAGACTTGTGATTTCGTTAATTTGTTCAAGTGCCTTGAGGTCTTTTTCCATCGCTGTAAAAGTATCTTCAAGGCTAATATTTTCCTTTACATATAGTTCAGTTACCTCCTGAATTCTATTGAGATATTTTTCACTTTTACCGAGTTGTTGTGCAGCTACATACCAATCCTGAAGGTTTTGGACTGTATTAGCCTTCATTCGCTCGATAATTTCTTCCATTGCTCCAACCTGTTGTTTGGGGTTACTGACTGGAGCATTAAGTACTTGTTCGATTGGTTCGATGGGCGATCGCTCTTGAACTCGATTTTTCTCCATCACATTCGTATAGGCTTGTGCGATCGCACGAATGTATGGTGATTTTAGTCCTTCTCCCTCCCAGAAGTTAGCTTTGGAATTTTCTGGGCTAACTTTGTAGCTGCAATTTTCCAGCCATTTGACCCCTCCCCGTTTTGTGACTGCCTCGACAAGTTTGGGATGTTGTTCAAACCGTGCTGTCAAGATTTCAGCCATTAACTGAACTCTGGGTTCCCCTAACGGTAGAGTTTCTTTATATGCGTAAAAGGCTTGTTCTGCCGATAAAAATGGCTGCCCTTCTGGTTTTGATTGGGTGTAGGTTTCCGGTCCGTAGTTACCAGCTGGCATTGCTTTGTTATCGCGGAACGATACAGGATACTCCCCTTCGATAGTTCCCACCTGCTTAGATTTAACTGTCGTGCTGGTGAGTACAGCACCTAGAGAGTCATTTCCTCGTGAGTTGAAGTTGATACCGGGAGCAACCTCTTTTGTTGTTTGAACCTTCTGTGAAGTAACATCTACATTACTGACGAGGATTTCAACTGCTTTGGTATTAATTGTATCACTTAAGTAGCTGTTTTTGTCTTGGTTTTGTTGGTAAGCAAGTCCTATTTGTACGATTTCGGCAACAGCAGCTTGCAGTCCTGGTGCTTTGCTTTCTCGGTTACCAGCAACGTTGAGAACTTTAATGTGATTTGTTTCAACGAAATCACGCAATAATTGAGCAGCTGTAGGACGAGCGTTGAGTGCAGTATCGAGCGGTACCTGTAATACTGGCTTACCCATATTTTGGGCGGCTTTTACTGTGAAACGACTGCCAGGGCTATTGACATCGCCAAAGATGGCAGTACCATCAGCATTGCGAATGTTTTCGACTGTTCGCTTGTTGTAAGTTTCAACAGTGGTATTCCCTTTTTCCCCTTCGACAAGCCCATATTCTTGCAAGTTGGGATTCGCGCCATTCTCAGTCATCCATCCGGCGGCGGCTGTACCTCCGGTGGGTAGTCCTAATGCTTTCGCGCCTTGGAGTCCTCCCATGTCAGCGCCAGTTTGCCCACCGCTAATAACTTTAATTGGTTGACTTTGAACTTCTGGTAATGGGGAAGCAGGGGAAGCTGAAACGATTACTTGTTGTGATTTTTCCACTACATTAATATAGGCTTCAGCAAGGGCGCGGATAAATGCCGATTCTTTACCTTTGCCTTCCCACTGTTTATCCTGGGCGTTGGTTATGTTGGTGAGGCAGTGCATTGCGGGGGTTCCCCCCGTTGTAGCAACTGCCGTGCAGTTTTCTAACCACTCCGTTCCTCCTCGTTTTGAGATCGCATCAACTAACCGGGGATGCTGTTCGAGTTTCGCCTGAAGCACTTGTACCATCAGTTTGTACTCCGGCGTTAAGGGATGAAGTTGCTTTTGATGGTTGAATGCGTGTTCGGCAGATGCATATGCTACACCTTCAGGTTTGACTGCATGGGTTTCTATTCCATACCTTCCGGCTGCTGCAACCGGGTTGTCATTAATTGAAACTTGGTAATCGTTCTGTAACTTGCCTTGTTCTTTAGCAAGTGCAGTGGCATTGGCAAGTGCTGCTCCCAACCCGTCTTTGGAGTCGGGGCTAATATTAATAGATGTGGCAGTTTGTTTTTGTACGGATGGGAACGGAACAATCTTGCTATTGACGTAATCGCCCAGGGGTTCCATAAATAACCCATAGACTTTACTTTTACTCGCTTGGGTTTGGGTCAGTTCTTTAGGTGAATGCTTCTCCCAGTTTGCCCAGGCTTGCTGGTATGCTGGATCTTGAATCATTTGAGGAGTTATTTCGTACTGCTTACCCACCCGGAAAGCGACTTGCTCGTTATTCTTACCGACTGCGATCGCAATATCTCCCTCTTTGATGCCATAAGTTTTTTGGTAGTCTACCCCCCTGGTAGTGTGTACCCTACCGTACCCGCGCATGGCATCGATAGTTGTACTGACTTGTACTTTCGGAGGTTCGCCATGCATATGCAGCGAGTAAACCATTGGTACTGGTTTTCCAGATATGGTAGGGTTGTCTGGAATCTGGGAGTTTTGAGCACGGACTGTAGTCTGATTCCCAATGGCGATAAGTTCTTGTATGGTTGGCTGACTTTGTACTGTTGAACTGTTTCGCGTAGCTTCTTTAAGGGAGTTGTAGCTGCGTTTGACTTTAATCTCTCCCCCTGGTATCCACTCATCGCTTTTGATAGTAAGGTCGGAGTTACTGTTGATGACTGCACGAAATGGTTGGTTTGAGCCGAGGAAGTTCTCAAACTTTTGGCGAACGCTATTTTCTTTGCCCAAATCATTTTTAATCGACCAGATGTTAATCGACCATCTTCCAGCTTCAGTATTGATAGCAGCGTGTTCGTTCTTGCAGTTAAACCGCGTTACCGTACCCGACTCAAGTTGAAACTCCTGATAGGTTGCTGCGGTATTTTCTTCCTTGGTCCATATCATTTGTTCCTTAGCAGCACGGTATCCCCAATCAGAATTACCGATGTTGATGCTGCGGGCTTCGATGGCGGCATAGGAATCGTCGCGGTGGTAGTTAATGCCAGCACCAGGTTGTTCTGAGTAGGTTACTAAAACTATATCCGCATCAGGATATACCTGCTTGACCAGTTTCATCAGTGCATCGTCCCGTACCCCTGGCTTGAAGTCTTTGTCCTTCAAGTCCCATTTTGCCCCTACCCAAGCTACCTGGCGACCTGGGGCGTAGTTGGATTTATCTGACTCCAGGACTGGTTTGATATAATTTTCAAGGTGTTGGCGCAGTTGTTCAACTTTTTCTGAGCTAATTTTACCCAGGATTTCGATCGCTTTGGTTTGGTCAGCTTGGCGTGAGTAGGGTAGCGATATTGGTTGGTTGTGAATTTGTGCTTCTTCTGAGTTTTGTTGATTTGGTTGGCTTTCGTTAAGAATTTTTGCCACTACTTGTGCTTGAGAGACTGATGTGCTGATAAACTGGTCAGTAAGAACTTTTTCCTCCTGTAGGGGTTTAGCAGGAGCTATCGGTACTGGTGTTTCTTCTCGATATAGTTCTCTTGGACGGTTTGGTAGTGCTTTTAGCGCTTGCTTGTACTCGCTATCCTCTGAAGTTTGATTTGATGGAAGCAGGCTACTTAGAGTTTCGAGTTTTTGATTGAGTTCTGCGCTGAGTTGTTCGTAACGCTCAAAACCCTCAATTTCACCGATGTTAATAACTTCCCCAAGTAAAGTATTTAATTGTTCATTTAGTTTCTCTGGAATTTGGTCTTTACTGATGATAAACGTCCCTACATTTTTTTCAATAAAGTAGTTATTGTCAATTCCCTTTGATTCTAACCAGGTGTTTAGAGCGATCGCATCTTGTGCGGGTACGAGTAGTCCGATAGCTTCTTTCGTTTCTACTTGTGACCCATCTGCAGAACTATACTGTTGATTTGGGTTATAGAAATATACAGTTTGTTCGGGAATAATCGGAGTCGATTGTGAAGGAGTGTCTGCACTTTTGATGTGACCTCCAGCACGTTCAATGAACGTTGGTTTAAGTTCATTGCTGATGGTACTTTCATCAAGCATAAATACAGCCATCCCCTTTTTGGCTTCTAACCGAGTTTGTGATGCGGGAAGCTGCTCGTATGACACTCCTACTTTTTCAAGATAATTTTTAGTTCTTTCTGCTAACTTTTCATCAACAGCCAATCCAATTAACCCTACTAATTTATGTTCCCTGTCTTGGAACATAATTGTAGGACGTTCGTTAATCTTATCAAGAATTTTATGGCTTTTTTCCTCTTGCTCTCTCCTGACAGGTTGTTCGCTACTTAGAAGCTGACTGCGCTTAATCCAGCGATCGGGATATTGTACGGTTTCTGGATGAATGGAGATTTTAGCAGTACTTTCATTACTGGTAATTTGTACTGGAATAGTGGTTCGTTGTTGATTTTCGCGGATAATACCTGCATCAATTAGTTTTTGTACCGTACTCTTTTCTTTTCTCCCCCACTGCTTGGGTACATTACCCCTACTTAATTCAGCTTCGACTTGTTCGGTGTGTTGACCAATAACACCAAGCGATTGGTCGCCGATTTTGGCAATATAAACGTGCTTTTTATCAAATGCTCTAACTAAAGTTTCTCTAAAATCCTGGTCGTGAAGTTCTTGTTTTTTGTACCTTTGATTGGTAATATTAATTCGGAATAAATGACCATTAGTTGTTTTTGCTATGGCATAGGCATTTTGTCCGGTAGCGATCGCTTGAATTTTTAGCTGTAGTTGTTGCCCATTTCCAGGTTTTTCTGCTAACCACCCTTGGACGATCCCTTCCTTGACAGATTCCTTATCAATATTGCCTAATTTTTCTTGTTTGTTCCCATTTTGAATATAAATACTGTAGTCTTCTCGGATTAAGTTAACCTTTTCAATTGTTAACATAACAGGTTCATTGTTGAACCTTAGTGTGTTACCAAACTTATTAACTTCACCTACTTTAAAGGTAAGTTCTGGTAGTCCTGGTACTTTGGTTGTCACAGAGACTGTATAGACTTCACCTTTTTTAATACTAGCATTGGCAGTAGTACTAATTGGTAGTCGGGCGTTATTCTGTTCGATATTACCAAATGTTTCGTAATGACCTTCCTGGTTTTGTATTTCAATGATACTTTTCCCATCTTCAGCTATATTAAACCGAATGTTTTGAGGGTTACTTTCATTGAAGACTTCACTGCTACGGTTGAATCCTGTAATACTAAATTCGGTAAACTTAAGCGTATTTAATTGACCGATAATTTCTTGAGGAAAGGCAGCAAATACAAAATTAGAAACCTTCTTTTGGGGATCGTTACCTTTTTCATGACTGCTTTCACGAGTTGTTGATACAGCCCAAGTAGCAGCAGCCATTGCTAGTTTCTGCTCTGAAGGAACCGAATTATAAAACTCTTCTGCTGCTTGATAAGCTTTTTGGTAAAGCAGTTTAATCTGACCCTCGCTCAGTTCTGGCTGGAAGGATATTTTGTTAGAAGTGACTGACTGTCTGAGGGTAATTCCTATCTCTTCTAGTTTGTTTTCCTGCTCCTTAGCAAGGGTTCCTAATGCCCTAAATTTGGGTTTACCATTTTCTGTTTCATCGTTGATTTGAGCATAGACAATATACTTATGCGGGCGATTGCTGTTGCGCTTTTCTTCAGGTATTTCTGATAGTTTAAGCGTGATTTTATTAGCTCTCCAAATCAATTCACTATCATATTGAAGAAGATTAGTGACACTGACGCGATCGCCATTAGTAAGGGTAATGTTTGCAGAAGGTCCTTTTTCTGTCTCCTTTTGTCTCGATAGTTGATTGGCTCGGTTAAAAGATTCATCAAATTCTTTTTTGGCAAGAGTTGCTTGTAAGCGCTGGTGGTTAGAAAATTCAACTCCTTTAAATAAATCTTGAAACTGAACGAGTTCCCGTGATTCGAGGCGGGCTTTCTCAAAGTATTGGTTAGTTTTAGCAATAAGTAATTCAACAGGCGAGTATCCTGTTGGCTGAATGGTGCTATCAACATAAACATCTTTCTTCTTGTCTCGAATGTAATTGACTTCTCGATGAAGAATCCGACTGTTGTTGCGGATAATCTCCATCTCTGGTTTTTTAGCACTCTTGAAGAGGTCAACCGCAATTTGGTTTTGAAATGCTGCAGAGGCAATCATTTCGCGGTACATCTTCGTGTTAACGCTCATTGCTTTGAAAGCGGTTTCTCGGTTGAGAGGTTCTTGTCGTGCGGTTTGGACAAATTCCTCCATGTAGCCGCGATACCTGTCAGGAACTTCTTTACCTTCTATACCCTTGGACTTTGCCCAGGCTTCTGTCTCGAACAAATCTTCGTAGTGTTTGTCTACTGCTTGTACGTATTCAATTTGGTCTTTCTCGCTCCCGAAGTTCTTCAAGATGGTGATTTCTGACTCTAGCGCTTCAATGGATGTCAGGTGATTGTTGATTACACCAACGCTAATGCCATCGCTCATGTGGATGGCGATTTCTTCAAACTCTGGCTGGCTACCATCTTCTTGATAGAAGGACTGTTTTTTGAGTTTGACAGTTGGGTCGTAAGCGTTTTCGGGTAAGTTTCGCTCAAGAGCCTCTGCTGTAAGATTGGGGTACTTGCTCGCTGCAAGGAACCCAATGCAGTCACCGTCGTAGTCGCGTGCTTGGCGTTCCTGTTCGGACTCTTGGGGAAGGAGTTCTAGTTGGTAACCGACTGACTGAAGTTCTTTAATATACTCATTAAATTTGTTGATAAACTCGATTTTATCTTTGGTTTCGAGCTTGCCGATATTTTTGTCTAAGTAATTTTCAATACCTTCTAATTGGAGATTTTTTCCTTGGGCTTCGGGAAGGATAGATACGAGTTGTTTGTTGAGGCGGTTGTAAATGCGATCGCTTGTTTCATCTGAGACAGCGATCGCACCTGCAAGGGGTTTGCCATCCGGTCCGAGTATATCTTCCACCATTTTGTTTGTGGAGACACATAAACCGTTGGAGTTAAGGAAGGGGGAGCGGAAGTTGAGGACTTGTTCGGAATCTTGGTAATGAGGAATGCAAATTTCACCATTTTGCAGGTCTTTGGAGGGAATGACCATCGCCCTTTCAAATGCGAGGGTTTTACCGATGGCAATTTCTTTCCATTCATTTTGAACGAACCGGGTGAGTTCCCTCTGTACCTTCTCAGTTTCGAGAAGCTGCCCAACTCCTTGCAGGTCAGCTTTGATAAGTTTATAAATGAACGAGTCAGTGGTAAGGCGATCGCGTAGAGTTTCTAACTCTTCTGCTACTGTTGGGTCTTCTGCTGCTTGTTCTTCGAGTGTAGTTGCTTGTTCTTCTAGAAAAGCTTTGCGCTTCTCGTACTTTTCGCAATAAAGTTGGGCTAGTTGTCTAGGCTCGTCCTGTGCTTCCTTAAGTTTTTTGGCTTCGAGTTCTAGCTGTTCGGTAAAATCCTGCAATCCATTGGGGAAGGAAGCAAGTAACTGTGAGATAGCTGTTTTACCGAGTTCGGACTGTGATTTCTCCCCCAACCATATATTTTGCCTGTACAGTCCGGGTTGAATTTGGGGCTTGGTTGAACCATTGGGGTTGTCTTTATCGGTTCCCTTAAATGAGGATAGGGGAAGAATGAGGTCTATTTTTGTTTGGTTTTTGGGGTCTTGGTAGTTGAGAATCTGGTTGAGGTTGGCGGGCCGCAGTGTACCTTTGCCAAAGCGGTACTTTGTATCATCCCCGTCTCGGTCAGTCCAGCCAAAGCGGTGCTGGATGACGCGGTATCTCTCACCTTCATGATGTCCGGTTAACTCGTGATATAACTTGGTTGAGATTTGTCCGTAGCAGTCCCCGGTGAGGCGATAGGCTTGGTCGTTATTGATAACGCCGCCATTGTCACCATTGCTATCATCAACAACGAGAACGTTTAACTCTCGGTTGATAGCATTTTTACACGAACCGAGAAAGATAGACCCGTAAGCACCTCTATCTTTGTTATCGGGACAAAGTTGTCTAATTGCGTCAAGACATTCTTGTGGACCATAAAGTAATCGAGTTTTTGATGATAGTAATAGCTTGTGTCCTTCCGGGTGATTCTTTAGTTGAAGGGCAGTAGACTTTTCGTCCATATGCCCAAACGAAAAGTTTACTCCAGGAAAAAAATGTTCTAGTAGAGTGTTATTAAGTTCTTCTTTGAGTAGCGAATCTGCATTATTAGTATTACCATCTGTATGAATCCATTGATTTAATCTAGTATCAAAATGTTTAGCTTGAATTGTCATATATAAGAGTTAAGCTTATAAATTTAAAATAAAAATTTTGTTTATTCACGCTAAAATCCCCTAAAGTTAAATTTTACTTGTTCCGTCCTGGTAATTTATTCAACAATTTTCCATTTTCTCCCAGTAAAAATTATGTATTTTAAAATACTTTTATATAAAGACAACACTTAAGCCACTCTCCTGTCTAACTAATTTTTCACTCAGAGTTTCTAAGTAGTAAGTATTTAAATATACTTTAAATTTAATAATTTCCTTTGCCTAATAAAACAGAGCAGGTTTTCTTCATGTTTGCTGTGGTGGCAGGTTTTCTTTTTACCCTTGTAGATGAAGCGGTAAAGACTTTTCTTTATCACAACGACCTAATTGATAGTGGGATTTTGTCGCGTTTCAGAAACTATCCGTTGTCTTCTGATTGCCCGAAACGAGAAGCGAACGCATGGCAACCCTATTGCCTGACCTTAAAAAATCCGAAAATGCAATATCTCTGTCAGCAGAGGAAATTGTCACACTGCTGAAACAGCATTTGGATTGCATAACCCTGACATTGCAGCCATCCACTCTACATTGCACTTTAAACTGTCCAGAAAACTCTATCAAATAATATTTAGAGAGCGAAAATTTCAGGGGAGGTAGGTAAGAGCTAGTACATGAAGGCAGAGACCAGAAGGCGCAAACGCTTAGAAGCTTTTATCTCAATGCTAATAGTATGTTCATTTCCAGCGGCCTGTACTAGTGCTTTTCACTGTAGAGTCAGAACTTTCAAAATTGCGTATTATTACTTAGGAAAAGTAAAAAAAATATTAAGTTTTTGTATAATTTTAGTTATGATTCTCTAGCGGTCGGTAAAAATGGGAGGACAGACCAGTTATTTCAGGTGAGGCATTAATATGCTAAGTGATTTTACTGAGGCAGCAAACAGCTTATCTGGCTCTTCTGGTCAAGATATAAGCACTAATGCACAACTCGGTATTAACCAAAAGCTTTTAGGTTCAACAGATTACGCAAATGCCTTTAATTTAGCTAACTACTACAACTTCAAAAATGGCAGTGGCTCTTCTGGAACGGAGAATGCAAATTTGAGAACAGGACTAGCTGTAGAAAGTACTAGTTTGGATTCTCCATTTAGCTCTGGCTGGTATACGGTAGGTGATGCTGGCGAGGTGAGTTTTGATTACTTGTTTGATGGCGGTGCTTATAAGGGAGAGCTAGCCATCTTCAGTTTGAAGGGTTTAGCGCAGTATGAACTAAGCTCTAATGCCTTTGTCCAAGAAGTTGCTAAACGAGCGCTGAGTAATTCAACACTAGGTTATGTAGTGATTTCTGACTCCTCGGAAGGGGCAAGATTTAGTGGGAAATTTCCTAAAGATGGAAATTTCCAAGAAGGCGATTATTTCGGAGTCAAAACGTTTACGATGAATCCGGGAGACCAGTTTGGTATTATGCTGGTGCCCAATGGTACGGTGCAAGAAATTTTTAATAATCCAAACCTAAATAGTGATAAGTCTCCGTTGCTCTCCTTGACATTTGCTAATCCTAACTCAGGGTTTCTAGTCGGGCAAATAGCGGATGTCACTGGGAAGGGTAGCACTTTTGTATTTGAAGATTTGCGGGTAGATGGTTCGAGTGACCGGGATTATAACGACATTATCTTTCAGGTGCGAGGGGCGCTAGGAAAAGCCGTTAGTTTGGATAAGGTGATTAATTCTGCTTTAGAGTGGCGAGATTCGCAGATGGGTAGGGCGTTGCTTGCTTATGTCGCACCATATGATAATCCCCAGACTTTTCAAACAGTTAATTTTAATTTTCTTGCAACTGACCAACCTCTAATTGGTATTATTGATACGGGGTTTAGCGCCAATAACCCAGATATTGATTATAGCCGTATCATCAAGGGACGCGATCGCGTTGATGGTGATGATAATCCATTACTCGATTTTGGAACGGGCAATGAACACGGTACGCATATTCTCGGTATCATCGCAGCAACGCGCAATAATGGTATTGGCATTGATGGTATCAACGACAAAGCACCTATTTGGTTAGGTAGGGCGGTTGGTTCTGGTCAATGGGCAAATTCACTGGTTGAATTTGTGGATTATGCCCGACAGTCTAGACATCCCAATGCCTTAGTTAACCTCAGTTTTGATTTAACGCAGGTTAATCCCGATGGAAGTGTAACAACACGTTATGAGTTGACGCCAGAGGAACGTTCCGCCATTGAGTATGCACGCCAACATAATGTATTTCTTGTGACATCTGCAGGAAACGATGGCGGTGTGATGTCCGTTTTGGGACAAGCTTCCCAAGAATTTGACAATATTATGACCGTCGGTGCTGCCGATGGCTTAAACCGGGCGAATTACTCTAGTTACGGCTACGGTTTAGATATTGTGGCGGAGGGTGGTACCAGTGAAAATCCTATCCTTTCTACTGTGGGAGATAGTGTAGGTACAATGGCGGGAACTTCTGCTGCTGTCGCCTTTGTTACAGGAGCAATTTCCCAAGTATGGGCAGCTAGACCGAAATTAAGCTACCGTCAGGTAATTAATGCTGTCAAATTGACGGCTACAGACATAGACAAACCTAACTGGGATGAAGAAACGGGTGCAGGTTTGTTGAACACAGAAGCAGCAGTCAGTCTAGCAGATACTATCGAACCTCAAACTTATTATGCGCCAGCAACCCTCATACCTGAAAGCTGGAGTGGTGCAGGAAAAGTCACATCAGCAGAAAGAGCAACGTCGGTTCAGTTTAGTGGTAAGAATTATAACTGGGAGTGGTACACCATTAAATCGGGAGATACATTAAGTGAAATTGCCCTTCGCACGATGGGCAATGGCACAGAATCATACTACAACTTCATCGCTCAACATAATGGCATCAATAATCCTAGCCTAATTTATCCCGGACAGCGAATTGAGATTCCCAAAGCTGCATCAATAGATGAATTTGAGGGCAAACGCTATGAGTGGGTTTCCTACACTGTTAGACCAGGAGATACATTAAGTGAAATTGCCCTTCGTACAATAGGTAATGGCACAGAACCATACTACAACTTCATCGCTCAACATAATGGCATCAATAATCCTAGCCAGATTAATGCTGGGCAGCAAATTGAAATTCCTAGAGAAGTCAAGAATCAGGAATCAACACCAAATCCTAAGCCAACACCAACTCCCAACCCAACACCAACTCCTAACCCTATTGACCCCATCGATTCTCGTTCAGATAACTATCGAAATGGGCAAGTTAACCCCTTTGCTTATCGTTGGCAGGGACAATGCACTTGGTATGCTTATGGTCGGATGCTAGATACTGGGTTGCTACCTGCTGCGGCAAAAGCTAATGGTTCGTTTTTGGGTAATGCTGAGCTTTGGGCGCGGGATGCTAAAAATGCTGGTTTAGATGTTACTTCCAAACTAACACCTGGGGTGCGAGGACTCATAGTTTGGTCGCCTAATGCTAAAGGTGCTAGTCGGTGGGGACACGTAGCCTTTTTGGAAGAAGTTTATGCTGATAATCGTATCCGCATTTCAGAGGCTAATTGGACAAATCAAGGGATTTCAGAACGCATTTTGACACCAGCAGAATACGATGGACTGTCCTTTGTGCGTTTGGAAAATGCCGCAGCGAAGCCCATTTTGAGTTCTCCTCCAGCACAACTTGGAAAGCAACGACAGCACGTTGTTCAATCTGCTGAAAGTCTTTGGGGTATTGCCCAGACGTATTTGGGTGATGGTAAGCGGTGGCGAGAAATTCGTAAGGCAGATGGGAGTGCGTTTACAGAGAGTGAGGCTGGTAAGTCGCAGGTGGGAGTATCGGTTTATTTGCCTGTGAGTTATCAATCGGGGGAAGGTAAGACTGTTACACCTGCTTCTGATTCAAAACCTAATCCACTAATCACTCAACTAGTAAGAACAGGTGTAGTAGATTTTGCTGTATCTTCTAAGCATATCGATAGGCGAGAGTATACAGGTCCTGTATGGACTACTATTTACGCTGAAGCAGGTAATGAAGGTAAGAAGCACAAAGTAACTATTGACTGGGGTAACTACAGATGGGAAGGGATTGTAGCTCCAGCTACTGGAGAAAGAATGGTGTCGCTTTGGTATCAGAAGAGGAATCAAGACTCTATCCCAAGGTTCGCGAAAGTAGAACCCCTTCCCAATGATAAAGATGGTGCTCAATCTATATCTCAAAAAACAATAATTTTCAACGGTGCAGGTGCATATGTCTCAAAGAAGGGCATAAGTATCGATGATGGAACGTGGAAAGAAATATTAACTGGATATAAATTAGAAAGAACAGAAAAGGGAGTAGCTTTATATCATAATCAAGATAATAATCACTCAAGTTTCTTACAAACTGTAGATTTGAGTGAAGGCGCATCTCTACAGTTTCGATATGGAGAGAGCAATTTGCAAGGAGATAGTCCAAAATTCAGAGTCCAGACTATTAATGAGGCGTGGGATGAGTTTGCATCAAATCCAAAAGCTTTTTCTATTAATAATGGTGCATTCTTTAATGACTTGAGTTTTTCTAGCACAGAACTGTCATTTCCTCTTAAGGTAGGCAATGATAAAGGCAGTAAAGTTATTAGCAAAGGTAAGGTACCCAATCCTTCTAATGCCTTAATGTTTGAATTATGGAATGACCAGGCAAAAATTAGACCATTCAATCAACAAGATTTTCAAGAATCTAAATCAGCAAATATTTTGGTTGCGCTAATCGAAGGTATAAAAGAACCTTTTGCAGAAATAGGAAGAACTTTGATAGGTATTAAAGATAGCGATTTTAATGAAACTTATGAAACAGTTATAGTTTTTAATGCAGAAAAATCGACTGAGGCTCGTGGAGTTGAAACCCTCAAAAAATTTGGTGCAGATCGGATAATAGTACTTGATGGGTCAGGCTCTTCAAAGTTAAATGTTAAAGGACGGGAGTATCTACCAGGAGATTGGAGAAGAATACCGCAAACAATAGGCATATTAAATGGTTAACTCTAAGGTATTAAAGTTTCAATAATCCGTAATTATCAACCAATCTAACTGAACTTATGGTTAATTTTATAGGTCGGGTTGTTAATCAAAAGAATATGCCTGTTAAAGGAGCTACAGTTTCTCTTGAATTTCAAGGTACTCCACCTATTGTTTACACTGATTCTCAAGGAGTTTATAGATTTACAGTTAACTTCATTAGCGGCAGTAGTCTTAATGGACGTATACGAGTAGAAGCAATTGGGTACGAAACCAACGACCGTTATATTGAATTATCACCCAATAACTCAAATCTTGAAGAATTTCGGCTTGTTGAAAATGACCCTGATTTTGCCAGTAATAAAAGACCAATAGCTATAAGAGTGGCTTGGATAACAGCAGCAGCAACAGTTTTAGCAGCATTGATAGGTAGTGTGGCAATGTTGTCTAAAAGTTCTGAAGAAAGGACAAAACCAACTTCTCCAGTAAATATTCCTAGAGCACAAACTGATAACTCTTCAGAAATAACGACAACTACACTCTTAAAAGAGCCTGTATTTTCAACGAAAGAAACATCTTCACCAGAATCTATTCAACCAAATCTACTTAAATCGAAAATATCTGAAGCTATAAAAGTGGGTTACGACGGACTTACTACTTACCGTACTTTCATCAAAACGTTCGAGAAAAATGGTGGTTCATTTACTTTAGGTTCTCCAATTGATAATGTGCAATCTTGGGAGAATGGTCTTATTCAAAATTTTACCAATGGGTCAGAAGAAAGGGGCGCAATTATCAAGTCTTACAATAGCGATAAGGCTTATTGGGTTGGGGCTGAATTCTGGCAGGTGTTTATGGCTATAGGTGGACTAAAACCAGAGGGAATAGGTTCCCCAGAAACAGACCGCTATAAAACTAACAGTGGTCAACGTCAAAACTTTGAACGTGGTGCTATTTTTCAATCCTCAAGGGGGATTTTTCCAATGTTTGCAGGAATTTATGGTTATTACCGTGACAAAGAGGGTGGAGAGACGGGTCGGCTAGGGTTTCCAGTTAGTAAGGAACAAGGTGTTGGCAATGGAATACATCTTCAGTACTTCGAGAACGGATGCATTCGTTACGATGAGCATGGCTCACCAACACGGACAATAATGAATCCAAACAGATGCCTGTAAAATAAGTATTATTTAAGGAGTAAGACACTTAGCATTAGATAAATGCTGGTAATCTAGAATCACATTTTTTGCTTGACAAGTTTACGGGCGTTCGCTTTACCGAAAACCGTTTTTCTCATAGGGAGAAGGAGGTAGGGAGTGTCTGTGCCAGTTTATAGTTATGAAGCCATAGGTCTACATCCTCCTGAAGAAGGTCAAGGTTTGGTAAAGCTTTTTGCGAAAAGCTATGCGGTAAAATGCAGCGTGTATGGTTTTATGTAGGCGTTCCCAGATGCCGTATACACGGATGTTAATGGGGCGGTAGATGCCGAATGGAAATTTATTTTACAGGAATTGTGTGCGATCGCTGGCTGTATAGTAATGATTTTGACTATAATTATTATAGTTTTGTATACAACACTCATGCCTGCGTAGATTTGCCTAAAAAAGCAAAAAATTAATTTCATAGGAGTTATATTCTCATGCTTGCGAAGGAAAGATTAGCTCGCTTAGAAGAAACTTTAGATATTGACTATGAGAAGCTGGATGAATTTGAAAAGGAACTAGTCCTACTAGCAAGTCCCACTCAAAAATTTGAGTTAAAGCAACGTCTTAAACGAGAGGTACTACCAAGTATTCGTCAACATGAGTCTGAATACTTACAAATTCTGAGTCAAGAAGCAAACTTATTTCATATCTCTGAGCAACAAGCTAGTCAAGCCATTGTTGATGTTGTGCAGCAGGTTGAAAATATTACAACCTCTGGATATAATAGCTATCCTCCTGAAGTTATAGAACTGTTGAAGGAAATTCTAAGAAAACTTAATGAATTGGATAAACCAGCAGCAGCAAAACTGAAAGCCACCCTGCCACTCCTGCCACCCATCGTATCTTACGAAGTGGAGATTGATACAGAAACTTCTCTAAGAAAAATACGCCAAATAATCACAAGACCATTCAAAGGTAGCTCTAAAAAAAAATCAACCATGATGTAGCAGATTGGCCTTGCCCCTACCAAGGTTTATCTACCTTCCAAGAAGAACATCATCAGTTTTTCTTTGGTCGTGAGACTTTTGTAAAAGACCTGGTGAAATTAGTCAATAAAGAGCCTTTGGTTGCTGTGATTGGACCTTCTGGCAGTGGAAAGTCTTCGGTAGTCTTCGCTGGTCTTATTCCCTATTTGAAAGATACAGGCGGTTGGAGGATTGCCAAGTTTCGTCCTGGAAAATCCCCTTGCAAAACCCTGACAGAGGCAGTTGTTTCCTTAATGCAACTTCAGACTTATGAACTAGACCAGCAGACTATAGAATTTAACCAGAATATCCGATGGTTACAGCAGATGGTGGAACAGTTTCTATCAAAGCATCCAGGTGAGCGTTTGCTTCTAGTAGCTGACCAGTTTGAAGAACTCTACACCCTTTGTGAGGATGAAAAGGAGCGCCAACAGTTTTTAGATCAATTGCTCACATGTGTTAGAGATGCACCCAAATTCACCCTGCTCCTAACTATGCGGGCAGACTTTTTACACCATGCTCTCTCCTATCGTCCTTTTGTAGATGAGTTACAAAATCGAGATTTGAAAATTGGTCTGATGAGTCAGCAAGATCTGCAAAAAGTAATTGAGGAACCGGCTAAAATTTGTCGTATATACATAGAAAATAATTGGTTTCCTCTACGTTTAGAAACAGGACTAACTGAACGCATAATATCAGATGTAGGTGACAAAGCCGAAAATCTACCTTTGTTAGAGTTCACGCTGACTCAACTATGGAAAAAACAGACTGACGCTCAGCTTACTCATAAGAGTTATCAAGAAATCGGTTTTGTAGAACAGTCAATCGCTAACCATGCCGAAGAGGTGTATAAAAACTACAATGATGACGAGAGACAACGGTTAGAGCGAATTTTCATTCAATTAATCAATCCAGAAAAAGGGACAGCATACACTCGTCGCATCGCAACTCGTACAAATTTGGGAGAAGATAACTGGGAACTGGTAACGTGCCTTAACAGTGAAGAGATTCGCCTGGTTGTCATCAACTATAACAAGGAAATTCAGCAAGAGACCGTAGAAATTATCCATGAGGCTTTGATTCAAAACTGGCATCGTTTAACTCAATGGATGAAGAAAAACAATGAGTTTCGCACTTGGCAAGAAGAACTACGGAGGCAGATATGTCAGTGGAATAATACAGGTAACGACGAGGGAGCATTGTTGCGAGGTGTACCGTTAGCTGTGGCGGAAGATTGGCAGCAGAAGCATTTAAAGGATTTGGCTTACGAGGAGCGGTTTTTTATCAAGCGAAGTTTAGAACTGCAGGATAAGGAGATCCAGCAGCGGAATAGGGAGACAAAGCAGCGCGAAAGACAGCAACAGCGCATTACCATAGCCCGAACTCTGGCAATTTGTCTAGGTATCGGAGTAATTGGCTTAATAGTTCTGTTAAACAGAGAAACGCTATTAATAACATTTGTAATTGCTATTAAAAAGCACTTGGCTGGGCAGAATCTGGAAAAATTTCATATGCCAAGAGCCAACCTCTCCCAAGCAAACCTCTCGCGAACCAACCTCTCAGAAGCTAACTTGGAAGCAGGTGACTTGTCAGAAGCTAACCTTCAGGATGCTCGGCTATGGAAAACTCATATGCCAAGAGCCAACCTCTCCCAAGCAAACCTCTCGCGAACCAACCTCTCAGAAGCTAACTTGGAAGCAGGTAACTTGTCAAAAGCTAACCTTCAGGATGCTCGGCTATGGAAAACTCATATGCTAAAATCTAGCCTTCAAAATGCCAACCTTTCAAAAGCTGACCTCTCAGAAGCTAACTTGAAAGCAGGTAATTTGTCAAAAGCTAACCTTCAGAGCGCTCGGTTATGGAATACTTATATGCCAAAATCTCGCCTTCAGGATACCAATCTATCGCAAGCTAATCTATCGCAAGCTGATTTGAATGGATCTGACTTTTCGAGAGCTAAACTAAATGGCGCTAACCTTAGAAACACTTATATGCCAGAAGTTAGTCTCCAGAATACTGACCTTTCACAAGCGGATCTATTGCAAGCTAATTTATCAAAATCGGATTTGTCAGGCGCTGACTTTAGGGGTGTTCGGAATCTAACTCCTGAGCAAGTTAAGTCAGCAAGGAATTGGGAAAAAGCGATATACGATGAAGATTTTGCTAAAAAGTTAGGTTTGAGATAGGGACTTCAATGAGCCAGCTTTCCTTGCGTTCGCCAACAACAGAAGGTTGATAGTATAACCAGACTCTGACAAATTTTAGGTCTGGTTACATATCGGATAAATGCTCGTAAAAATCAGGGCGGTGTGCGATCGCTTCGGATAAGATTGGCACATTGCCGCTTGGCTGGAGAGGTTCTTCTCTATGCTTTGATTTCTTACTCTTTAGGCTATTAATTACATTAGAGCTAAGTTATTTTCTTTGCTCTTATTTTCATAAATTTCTTCTGTCAGTAGTTCTAATTTCGCCTCATCATAGCATTTATCTTTTGATTTAAAATCCACGAATTATGCGGAATATTTTGATTTTTGACGAACCCAAAACATTTCTATCTAATTGGGATCTTTAGCATTAGATAAATGCTGGTAATTGAGAATCACATTTTTCTTGATAAACGCTAACTAGTTGGTGTAATTTTTCCACTTCGTTTGGTATGAGTGATAAATTTGTGTTTTCAATTAACCTGCTTAATTCTTCTGCCCATTCTTGGTAGGATGAACTCCCGATAATCCCCTCACTTGACTGGATGTAATTGACTAAAGGTATAGAGTTTATTTGGAAGCCCTGTCTTCCCCAAACGTTTATACATTGGAGTAAATATTCATAATCTGCAAATACTCTGTAGTTGGAATTCCATTTAGGTGCATTTTTCCAATAGTGGGTAAACCCATTACTATCGAATATTTCCTTTTGAGAGATTAATTCTGCTAAAGAACACTCAGCATGACTCGGAGAAAGAAAAGTTTTGCCCTGGCGAATAATTTTCCCATCTTTGGTGACATCTCGACGACGCTGTTGTGCTGTCATACAGTATTTAACTGTAGGGTACTGTCGGAAAAACTCGCTTGTAGTAGCGATAAACTTTGGTGTGAGGTTATTATCATCGTCTAGATAAGAAATTAATTCCCCTGTCGCTGCCTCAAGACCAGCGTTGCGTGCGTGGCATAGCCCAAACCCAGTGGATGAATGTTTAATTTCCACATACTTTAGTGAGAAGTTGGTTTTGAGATGGCTGACAATCTCTCTAATTTCGGGATTTCCACCGTCGTTGACAACAACCCACTCGAAGTTGTAGTCTGTTTGGTCGAGCAGACTGGGCAGTGCGATCGCATTCAGTTGTTCTGGTCGATTGTACGTAGCGGTAATGATAGATAGTTTCATTGTTCAAGACCTCTTGACTGGTTGTTTTGCTGGATATCTATTCGGTGTTGAGCGTGCAGCTGCTGTATGTTGATGACATCCTGTTGGATTAACCCGCGATTAATTTCAATTTGATTGGCAGTCAGATTTTCTTGAATTAAAAGAGTCTTTTCTTGCAAGCGAGATACCATGAAGATATTTTTCTCAGTGTCGAGAGTCAACTTATAATCGCCGAGTTCCAATACAAACAATTCCAAATTTTCTGCTGGTGATCTAGAAATATCGTTACTATTTGTAGTAGCAAGTATAGCCTTAGCGAGAGGTGTAATTATTTGCGCTCTTTCCAACTGTTCTTGTACTAACTGTTGGTAATTCCATTCAGGAAGTTCAATCCCTAATTCCATTTTAATAAAGCGTTCGGCAAGAATAGCCATTTCGGTAGGACCAATGCCACCAGGGACAGGAGTGATGTTTTGGGGAATGTTGTAGGCGCTCTTGTCAACATCACCTCTAGGAAAGTCTTGTTTAGTTTCTCCTGGAGTGAACCCGCTATCTACAACTAACCTGTGTTCGGGAAGAATATATGGAGTGGCTAGTCCAGGTACTCCTGTTACAGTTACGACGATATCAGCAGCTCTTGTTCTGGTTAAATCATCACCATCTTCCAGTATAAAGCAGTTGATATTCTTTTCTCTTAAATAATTAACAACTCCATTACCGATAAACCCTCCACCACCAATGACTGCAACATTTGAATCTGGTTGTGCAAAAGACTCAACTATTCTGGCTACACCTTCAGATGTAGCTGGTGCTGAGAATAAACCGTTAGGTTCTTCTCGTACTATATCTATATCTTTTTCTGGAGATAAAATTTCAAGAGAGTCTTCAAATTCTGATGGAATTGGAAACTGAACTATAGCTGCTTTTACATTCTCGTTATCGTTTAGATTTCGGAGAATATTTTGAAATTGTTCTACAGTGGTATCTTCTGGCGATAGTGTTTCCCGATTGACTTTCACTCCAAAAGATTCAAAGGTCGCTACTTTTTGATTTTCTGATACTAAAGCTGCTTCGTATTTTCCTTTTAGGCTTTTTTGCCTTTCACTTAAATTTTCAGAATTTCTTAAATTAGGTGGGGGATTAAATCTAATGATGGTAATTTCTTTACCTAGTAATTGTTCTTGGTAGTTTTTGCATTGGTTCTTAACGTGTTCTTTAATTATATTGCCATCAATTATCATGGTAATTATTATGATTTATGATTTGTAAAGTATTTTTCTCCCTCAGAGGGTCGTCTGGTAATTTCGCCTATACTCTTACCATCACAATCAACCCAACTGGTCGCATATCGTTCAGTTCTATGAAACCCTGTAAACTCTAAATTTTTTCCGGCAAAATGAGCTTTAAACCATTCTTTTGCTTCTTCTTCAGTATCAAAAGTTCTAGTTTTTACTTCTTCTTTTGTTTTCTGCCAATTACTATCATCGATAAAATCACAAACGTAATGAGGCATATATCTATTCTCCTTTTTATAGTGTGCTTGGTTTATTTACTATTATTTCATATGTCAATAGATGTGGTGACATTTTTCTCATCAAGGTAGCTGAATATTGAATAAAGTTGGTGACTTTCTGTTTTTAAATTTGAGCTTCCCAAGATGAGCTACATCTACGCTTTGCTTCTTCAATCAGTTTTCGAGTCGTCTTTTTTCTCAATAATGCCATTGCAGCGTCGCACTCAAACCAAACGTCATGGTGATCGCACCAATAATTGTAAGCCTCATCTGCACCACCAGAAGTC
The DNA here is from genome assembly GCF_000346485.2 of Scytonema hofmannii PCC 7110. Taxonomy (NCBI): domain Bacteria; kingdom Bacillati; phylum Cyanobacteriota; class Cyanophyceae; order Nostocales; family Scytonemataceae; genus Scytonema; species Scytonema hofmannii. Next base: position 106,157 of record NZ_KQ976356.1, on the reverse strand, counting down.
AGAATATTAGGATTATAATTTTCTGGTTGACTTGGGCTTTTCAACACGAGTATTTCGGCTACAAGTGGTCTGCGCTCTATTGCAACTTTTAGCCACTCTTGAACCACATCACTTCTATTTAACCGAATGCCAGCGAGAACCCTGCCATATAGAATACTAGGATCGGTGGTTTCGTTGTCATGAAAAATGGCTTCTTCCTCAAACTCATTTTGATAAAGCTTGCAAACTGACAAAACATCTTCATATCTTCCCAATTTTAAATAACATTCTATCAACAAATCTCTAGCACCAATATTATCGTTATAGTGGATGCTAATCAGATTTAGAAAAATTTCTGAGGCAATCTCTAGATTCTGGATGCTCAAAAAAATTAGTTCCTTATCTTTAGCTGCTTTTAAATGTACTAAGCCCCAGGCATGGTATAGTCTAAAAAAGGGTCGATTGTTTAAATCATAGTAATTTATCTTATCTTTTCTAAAATCAAACTTTTTCGGAAAAATTCTCAAAAGTCTTTGAATCCCGACTTCCCACGTCCGAAATGCCAAATCTTCACAACCACATTCTTCGTAAACTTGCCCTAGCAAACAATATGCATCAATATTATCTGGGCAAATCTTAATGATATTTGTTAAAATATTGATGATATTATTCGGCTCTAAATTACTATAAAACCAAGCATCGGATATCGAATCTAAGCTGTCATTAAATTCTGTAACTGAAGACGGTAACTCAAAGTGCCAATCCCCGTCTGCTTGTTTTTCTAAACGTAAATTACTCATTTAAACCTCCAGTAAAATTCTGAGTATAAGAAAGAAAAGAATGGTTAGTAAAGAGATTTCACTCAAAATATTTTAATTACAGAATATGTTTCTATTTCTTATAAATAAATAAAACTAGATGATTTATAATCTTTAATTTAAGAGAGTTTTACTTCTCAATTCCCCAATTAATCCGCGATCTATTTATTAGCGCTTGTTGGGTAAAGACACGCAAGCTTTCAATCTGCTCGATTTCGTTTGTTGTTAGTTGGGTTGGTATCTCTTCATGCCACTTACCATTATGATAGCGGGTTTGCATCACAGGAATATCATCTCCATGACGGCAAACAGTTAGGACATTTCCGTCCAAGCTTGCGCTCAACTCTCGTCCATTAATACGGTAACTATTGGTAACAAGCATATAGTTAGTTATAACAGTAGCCAAATCTTTGATATTGCTTTGTAGGGGAGCCACAGGTGTGAGCGGATTTGCCACAGAGGGTACTTCTGCATCGCGATTGCGCGGAGCGCGGACGCCTTCAGGCGTATCGCTTGAGACGAGCCGACTGGCGTTGTTAGGGGTAAGGGAGTCATTGATGAGTGATGGTTGCTCCTCCGTTGGAGAAATTGTGCCATTATCTGTACTCAACTTCTTTTCTGCTCTTGATTTTCCCTTGGAGTGTGATACTTTTTCCTCAACCTCAGCTATTTCCACTTGAATTGGCTTTTCCAATTCTTCCAATGGTTGTGGCAGTTCTTCCTTAACCTCAGTGTCCACTGCTAAATGAGTATTTTGACTGAGCGATGATGACAGTTCGGTAGAGGGCTGTTTTTCGTTCAGCTGTTCGGGTTGTACTTTCTTCTTTACTGGGGTTTTTGCTGTAGCCAACTCTTTTTCCAATGTTGGTGTTGTTAAACCCTTTTCAAGGAAATTACTAGGTATATTTGTACTATCAACGAGATTGATATTGCTGTCAGCATCACCATTGCTATCGCTTGTACTGCCGTTAGTAGGTTTATTGCTATAGGAGTGTTCTGCATAACTTGAAGCTGTGTTGTTTATGCAGTTAATTGCTTTGATTTTGGCTTGTTGAATGGCTTGCTTATCTCTCTCGCGAGCGTATGTGACTCCATATTCAGATTGCAGTTTATTCCAACTGTAAGGTTTGTATACTTGATAACCAGCAATTTTGACCTGATTGTGAATGTAGGTAAAGCCGAGTAGTTCATCTCCGCTCATCTTGGGTAATACTGCGATATTGTTTTCCTCCAGCCGTTGGATAAAAGTAGAGACGGTGGGGCTATCTTTAATAGCTTCCCCTATTGCTTCCCGAATCATCTCCTTACTCGTTGGGGTTTTGTGCTTGCTGTTGACTGCTTTAATACTTTTTGAGCGGTTGGGACTTGTAGGTGTAGTAATTTTGTACTCTTGTTCTAACCTCAAGGCGACGGCTTCATTCGTCGTTGGTGTAACTTCCAACCCCAATTGAGCCGCAATTCGTCTAGTTGACACCTGGGAGTTGAAATAGTCGTAGGAATCATTAACTAATTTACCATCTAACCGAATACGTGAAGCTATTATGTGCAGGTGTTCGTGATTGCGATCGCTATGTCTAACTGCAACGTATTGACTGGTTGCATGGAGTGACTCATCCTTGGGCAAATACCCCATATCTTTAAGGTATTCCTTGGCTACGTAGCTGTACTGACTATCAGATAAATGCTCGTGATAATCGGGGCGGTGTGCGATCGAGATGATGAGGTGAGCGCATTGTCGTTTGACTGCTTTGTTGGTGTATTTGGTACTGAGAAACTGTTCGTTAAATTGGTGTGGACTTGTTCCCATCATGTTGGTATCAACAATTGCAGCACTATCTTTCCCCAAAACATACTTGAGGGTGTCGAGAAAGTCGGGTTTTTTATAGATAACGGGAATCAAATTGAAGAACTAGGGAGTAGGGGACTAAAGTAGCAGGAGATAGGGAAAGGCGTTTCACCTTACTTATCTTGGGTTGAGGGAGATGTGTTTGGGGTGTCCAAGTTAAAGGCAGCTGCAATGGTCTTATCCGCGAGTGCGATCGCAATTTCCACTTGGTTAATAATTTGCTGGTTATTTGTCTCGACTGCCAAGTGCTTAAGCATCATCAGTTCGCTTTTGAGAGTTCCTACAGTAGCACGTATGGTTATCAAATCAGCAGATGGTTTGGTTGTCAAGACTCGTCTCAAGCCACATGAGCGTAGGTACTCAGATGCGGTTACCCCCGTAGCAGTGGCTTTATTCTCAATAGCGATTTTCTCGTCATCAAAAACGTACACCTTGATAGACTTGGTTCGTTTGGTGGGATTATCTGCCATACCTTATTTTTGGTGGGACTCTTGGAAGCAGATCGCTACTGCACTAAACTGGAGAACTTGCACGACTACCGAGAAATTTAACACTACTCGCACTCCCAGTTGTGGACAATATTGCCGCTATTCGTGGTATAGCTTCTACGATAGTAATATGTAACTAGTAAAAATACTGTACCTGTTGCGATCTCTCTATTACAAAGCTTTTGAATGGAAAAATTGTGTCTGTAAATGTAACCTACGTAGAAAATTCACCAGAGTTGTAGGTATAACACAATTTTGTATTACAACATAAGACAAATACGACCCAGATGATTGTCAATTAATCTAGATTATTGATAATAATGGAAAGCTAGAGTAACCCTATTGAACATACCTTGTCTAATGAAGAGACTACAGTACAGGAAAATACACCAAAAATTAGTGAGACAGCGTGCAAATCTAGACAGTGAGAGGGTTATGTGGATTTTGTCAAGTTTGATGCTCTCAAAGGTAGAGTGAAGAATAGAGTGAGATTAACTTCTGTTTTGAGTTGGAGTTTACTCGTACCTTACTCTTTTATAATTGGGTTTTATTTAAATTAAAATAGGTAATTAAAATTTATTTTCAGTTGACAATTTGCGGTTTTTTGGAAGTGGGGTAAGAACTGAGTAGGACTTGAGTAAGAGTTGAGTAGGATGTAATTCTCATCAGTAGATTTCAGTATTAGAGATGACTTTTTTGTACTGAGAATCTTTCATCTATAATGCAAACTGAGGTTAGTGTCATTGCTAATGTCATGTTAACCATTTACATGACCGTAAATACGTGCTCATCTACCATCTATGGGAAAGCGATCGCTTCAAGGGCGAATTTACCAACCAGATTCCAAGGCGATGCTCCCAGAGGGAACCGCCCAAGGGGCGAACGCAGAGCAGCAACCGAAGCGCATCGACCTTGAGTCAATCAAAATATCGCAAAACCCCTACTCCGAATGTAGAGTCCCCCACATGGTCATGAGGTTTGGCATGATGCACAATAATTATTGGAACTGAGTGCAACTCGATTCTTGAACCAATGTAACAGAGCGATTCTGGTATTGAGCGAGTCCAATTGAGGAGGTTTTTGACTCAAATCCACTTTATAGAAGAAACACCTATACGAAACAGACCGCTTTGGAGCACGAACCAGAGCGGTTTATGGTTTATCCCAACTACCAGATGTAGGAATAATCGCACGTGAGATGCAGAATTTTAAAACAGCTAGCTTTTTGATAAAGCTCTCCTGCAATCTGAGCAGACCTTTGTGGAGTCGAGATTCATAAGTCGGAAATGTTTTACCAAATGGTCGCGACTAAAAAGAACTTTTGAAAAAGTAGACAAATGTAGTATGACTATGTAACATAGTATAGAGAAGTCTTTATTACAAATACTACAAACCTTCGATGATAAGTCGATTATCCTCAACTAACAAATGCGCGATACATTGCCGACCCGATTGGGGTTGGATAGATGCTTTCGTGCTATTTGCGTTTGAGGGAACGTATCGGTTATTAGGCGGTAAATCTGCAGGTTCTGGCATTTTTGGAGCATTAGCCTGTTGGTTGAATCCAGAACGACTTATCCAGAGCGGGAGGTGCAAATGTTTTCTAGCACCCATATAGGGCAAAAAGTATCAATTACCTGACCCCCGCTTTTGTTCACCAGAGGCGGGGGTTATTTTTTGAGGAGTAAATCAACTTATGGAAGCTCAACCACCAAGTCAGCAATCACAAATACTACAAAATTCAGTTGTAGTGTTCTCCAAGAACTACTTGCCACTTGCACGCATTAATATTAAACGAGCAATCGTGCTGTTAGTCACAGGTCAAGCAGAATCGTTAGATTTTAGCAGCACCAAGCTCTGGCAAGTTCGCTCTCCCAGTATCGTACTACAAGTGCCTGAACACATTCGTCTAACGGTTGGCAATCCAGAACGGCACTGGAAAGTCCCTCCTGTAAACCGTCGTGAAGTGTTGAAGCGAGACAACCACACCTGCCAGTACTGCGGTAGTATCAAACATCTAACGCTCGACCACGTAATTCCCCGCTCCAAGGGTGGACAGCACAGTTGGGATAACGTGGTAATTGCGTGTGAGAAGTGCAACTTAACCAAGGGCAATTGCTTACCTCATGAAGTTGGAATGGTACTGAAAACTAAACCCAAAGCACCAATTCACCCAGCAGTTGCATTTGCCGAACAGTTCTGGAGCACACAACGCCTAGCTGAGAACGAGTAATTTATTTCAACCCTAGTCAGGGAGAGTAATACAGCTATTAAATCACTAAGCGCCCTCTCACTTCTCAAAAAAACTTTGTAGTACACCCTTGACAATTTTATAATACATTGTGTAGTATAAACGTAGTAAACCACACGAGCCTCTTCAAAAGGCATGGTGTTAACACTTCTGAACCTTGAAAAGTTAATAATTGCCACATTTGGGGATGTAGCTCAGTTGGTCAAGAGTGCCTGTCTGTCGAACAGGAAGTCGCGAGTTCAAATCTCGTCATTCCCGTGTAGCCTTGTGGACGAATAACAAGTCGTTGTGCCTCTCAAGCACGGGAGTTGCGGGTGCAATTCCCGTCCTTGCTTCCAAATGAGGATGTAGCTCAGTCGGAAAGAGCGCTTGTTTCCGAAGCAAGTGGTCACAGGTTCGATTCCTGTCGTCTTCGTAGTGTGTCCAGGTCGCCTAACGGTAGGGCGTTGGTCTGCAAAACCGACTGTGCGAGTTCAATTCTCGCCCTGGACTCCAGACATTGCAGCGTAGTTTAATCGCTAAAGCCCCAAGCTCATAACTTGGTCAATGCGGGTTCAACTCCCGCCGCTGCGACCAATGCACAGATGGTGTAACGGGAGCATTAAGGTCTCCAAAACCTTTGGTCAAGGTTCAAATCCAAGTCTGTGCGTTAATGGTGCCGTAGGCAAATTGGTAAAGCCGTCGATCTTTCAAGTCGATGGAAAGCGGGTTCAACTCCCGTCGGCACTGCCTCATGGGTTGGCTCGCAAGCTTGGTGTAGGCAACGGTCTGTAAAACCGCCGCGATTGCATTGCTAGTTCAATTCTAGCCCGACCCATTACGGAGAGATTGCTATTGGCAGAGCAAGCTGTTTGCTAAACAGTCGTGGATGCAAGTCCATTGTGGGTTCAAATCCCTCTCTCTCCGCCTTATGAGAACGTGGTGTAACTGGATGAACACGTCGGTCTACGAAACCGAAGATTGAGAGTTCAAGTCTCTCCGTTCTCGCCTTATCCCCCGGTAACTCAGTTGGTAGAGTGCTTGTTTGAAGAACAGGAGGTCATCCGTTCAATCCGGATCTGGGGGACTGGCACATTGCCCTATAGCTCAATGGCAGAGCAAGCGGCTGTTAACCGCGAGGTTGTAGGTTCAAGTCCTACTAGGGCAGCCATTTATTGCAGGATGGACGATTGGCAAGTCGCTTTGACTCTGAATCAAGGAGAGGTTGGTTCGACCCCAACTCCTGCATCCAATTTTCAATGGGAAGTAGGCAAACAGGCAAAGCCGTCGCACTTTGAATGCGAAGTTTGAAGGTTCAAATCCTTCCTTCCCAGCTTGTGCTCCTGTAGCCCAACTGGAAGAGGCGGCTGTCTCAAAAACAGTCTATGTGTGGGTTCAAATCCCACCGGGAGTACCAAATTATGCTGCTGTAGCCCAATTGGAAGAGGTGCTGGTCTTAGAAACCAGAGATTGTGGGTATCTCCTCCGGAGACGCTTCGCGAACGACTCCCACCAGCAGTACCAATCATCGGGATGTGGCGCAACTTGGTAGCGCGGCAGCTTTGGGAGCTGAAGGTCGCAGGTTCAAATCCTGTCATCCCGACCATTTGCCCTTGTAATGCAATTGGAAGACATACCGTGGTCAGAATGCGGTTTTTTTGTGGGTATCTCCTATGTCCTATGTCCTTACGGAGACGCTTCGCGAACGGAGACGCTTCGCGAATAACTCCCACTGAGGGCATTGTGCTCCCGTGGCGAAATCGGTAAACGCTTCCGTTTGAGGGACGGAATTTTTGCAGGTTCAAATCCTGTCGGGAGTATTAAGCACTCCTTGGCGGAAGTGGTCTACGCGCACGCCCGATAAGCATGTTACTAGCAGGTTCAAGTCCTGCCCGGTGTACCAAATTATCTAGGTGAGACGCAGGTGGAAATGCGCTTGGTCTTCGAACAAAGAGGTATTTGCGGGAAGGCTGTTGCTCAAAAGCTTTGTTACCGCTTTGCTAACGCCTACAATCTCTCTCACTCAGACCATTTTCGGGTCGTTGGCAGAGCGGATATGCAGCTGTCTTGTGTATGGGGTATTGGCATATCGGCGAGTGCATCGGACTTTTAATCCGACTTAGACAGGTTCGACTCCTGTATACCCCATAAATTTAGGATTAAGCGGATTTATCCAGGTTCAACCCCTGGGCAACCCACTAAATACGGGCGTTTGGCAGAACGGTTATGCTCCTGACTCTTAATCAGGCTGACACAGGTTCAACTCCTGTAGCGCCCACCAAATTTTGCCCCTGTGATGCAATTGGAAGACGTAGCCCGCTTAAACCGGGTTTGTTGCAGGTTCGACTCCTGTCAGGGGTACTTGCGGAGATAGAGCAACGGTTAAGGCTCAACGGTCTCATAAGCCGAAGTTCAGTGGGTTCGACTCCTACCTCCGCTACCAAATGCTGGTGTGGCTCAATGGCAGAGCAATCGCCGATGTTCGCGATGGGTTACGGGTTCAACTCCTGTCACCAGCTTAATTAAATGCGGATGTGGTGTAAAGGCAACACTGGAGTATGCCAAACTTCAGATGCGAGTTCAACTCTCGTCGTCCGCTCTCATAGCCCTGTAACTCAGTTGGGAGAGTGCCTTTCTTACAAAGAGGAAGTCGCGGGTTCAAACCCTGCCGGGGCTACCAATCTGTGGGAGTGTCGCCTAACGGATGGGCATCGATCTTCTAAATCGATTTGTAGGGGTTCAAGTCCCTTCACTCCTGCCAAATGGGATCATAGCTCAACTGGCTAGAGCGTCCGCCTTGCAAGCGGAAAGTTAGGAGTTCAAATCTCCTTGATTCCATGATGGTGTTTGAAGTCAAAGTGGTCGAGACGCTGGTTTGTGGAACCAGTCATTAGGGAGTTCAAGTCTCCTCAGACACCCCTGAATGGAAGCTGTCCGGCATGGACGAGGAAACCGCCGATGATTGCGGCTGCGGGTTACACCGTCAAGAGTTCAATTCTCTTAGCTTCCGTTTTTGCACTCTTACCACAATTATAAGAGTATTACTAGTAGCTCGTTACTAGTAGTGTAGGTAAGTGTGCTGTCTGACAACCTTATGTTTCATCTGTTCTTGTGTTGTGATTATCAAAGACGTTGTTTGCGATCGCTTTGATACGACAATTGCCAATCTTTATGTTACAAAAAAAGACGTGTAGCGACAAAGCTATTCTCAATAAACTACAGTTTTTGAGAAATTAGGGAATGTAAAAATGACCCTATTAGACATACCTTGTTACCAGACGAGGCTACACCTGAGCGCAAGGAGCTCTTGGTCATAGACGGCGAATGGCTCAAAGTCAGTTACAGATAGGGTTTCGAGACAAACTCAAGATTTCCAAACAAGCAGGGATTTGGAAGAGTTGGGTAGGAGGTTACTCCGAGTTTAGTAAGAGTTAACTCTTACCTTATTCTTCTGTTGTTAAATGATATTTCAATTAAAAGATAAATTCAAAATATATATTGAATTATAAATATCTAATTTTGGGAGAGTAGAGTCATAACTGAGTAGGAGTTGGGTAAGAGTTGAGTATGGTATAACTCCAATCAGTAGGTTATAGTATGTTAAATTACATTTAATTTGCTGAGAATCCCTCGTTTTTTGCCCCTTGATTTATGCCAAGAAAGAAAGATTTAGCTGAATCAGTGATGCTGACGGTGATCAGAAAAAAGTCAACACTTGAGGGTAAGGTGCTGGAGTATCTTAAGGAGAGTGAAGAGGGAGGGAGTGACTTGGCAATGGCAGCGATTATGCTACGGCATAAACCCTATTACTTACGTAAGGTTGGTGTGCCTCAAGAAGAACTACGCTCGTGTGTTTTGGATGCGATCGCGGATTTAGAAGCTGAGATAGTTAAGCTAAAACGGGCATTTGGAATGGAAGGGCTTGCCCAGGTAGTGCTAGTTCAGCCTTATAATGGAGTTCCTTCAATAAGTGCATCTCTCGCAACTGCTAACTTGGTTCCTCCAAAAGAGTCTTTTTTTGGGTCAAATGAATCAGATTCTGTTGAATTACCTACAGCAAATGAAGTGTCAGTGTCAGTAGAATTGGAGGAAGAGGAAGATTTAGACGATGATGACGGTTTTTTTGATGATGACGAGGATGACCCAATTGCCAAGGCAGAGATAGAAGTTGATGCGGGGTTTCGTTTAGAATGAGAAAACTTCGTCTAAATCTTCCTTATTGCTGTAACATTAGTATTGAAGCTTCATCACTCAATAATTTGGCGATCTATAGTCATTCACAATTCCCAATCCAGCGTAAAAGTCTCCTCATTATCTTCCAACTCAACTTGGGGGTCATGTGGGGTATGACTTGACTCATCAACAGCAGCTAGATTTTGTTCTGTGGGGGTTGATTGGGGGTTAACGGCTACAGACTGTACTGGTAATACACCCTGCTTAAACGCAAAGTAGCAATCAACAATAAAGTAAAGCGTTTCAAGGTAACTTTTACCCAATCGTTGCGATTCAGCATTGATGCGATCGCGGTAGCTGTCTTTGATTCGGACTTTTTCTGGGGTTTTGTCTTGCTGAGAAACCATTTTAAGTCAGTTGGCACAAATAAAGTTAACTAGTTTAAACTGTCAAAAGTCATTAGTTATTTGGTGTTACCTCCACGAAAAACTTACACACCTTCAGCAGATGCGCTTGCAGAGGAAGAAGCTCCAATGGTTTTAGCCATTTGCAATAGACCATAAGAATTAGCCTCTACTGGGTTGTCAAGAATTTCAAACCCATTCTGTGTAAGCAGTTTTTTAAATCCAGGAAGTAAGCAACCGCCGCCAATCGCCCAAATGTCATCACCTTGGTGTTTTGCCTCAAGAGCAAGATTGACTGGTTTTTTCAAATAGCTTTCGTACCACTCTTTAAGACAAGTGGTGTATACATCTTTGATGTCGATATCGCGGCTGTACTTGGTATGTCCCATTTCAAGACAAAAGCGAATTTTCGATAAATCACCAAGCTTCCCACCGTTGAGAGGTTTCATCTTCTTAGCAATCTCACCAATGAGAACTTCCACACCCGCCGCATAGGGAGTATGAACTTCCCTTTTCCCCTGAAAGTAACGAGAATAAAGCGTTGTACCATTCCCAAAATCTACGACAGTTAACCTTTTGGGGAGTTTTCTACCGAACAGAGCGCCCATACCTTCAGGTACGACTTTGAGAACCTCTACTCTGACATCAGAGAGTTTACCAGCGAGCATTGGTTGATATTCACCATTGAGTATTTGACACAACTCTTTTGTCAAAGCAGTATCATGCAAGCTGACCACCAGCTTTAAGTGCCAAGTCTTACGATGTGGTAGATGAGCCAACGCACCCAATAAAGTGATGAGGGCGTTGTTAACTTTGTTAACGTTGCTATCAGTGTTCCGCTCGAAGTAGTACCCGGTGCGGAAAGCTGACTCCCCAACAGTGTAAGCGTTGCCGTTATAAACAACTCGACCGGGTACATCTTCCATGTCTTCTCGTGAGATGTAGCTGGGAATCCGCACGACATCAAAACCATCGACCAACAGTTTGACGCTGCCATAGCCATTGTCGAAACCCGCACAAAAAATCTTTTGATTCGCGTGAATGTTCTTCATGTTATTTGGCAAAAGTTTTTTAAAATCCCATACTGGGTCAAAGCGGTGTACTCTAGATACAGGGTTGGATAAGCGATCGCAAATTATTTCTTCATGGGGGCTAAGTGGGATACAACAGCTCAACGAATCCAATATACCCCAAGCATAGCACATACATACCCCATACAGGGGTTAAATTCGAGAAAAAAGCCATGGGATACGCTTAGCCCCCACTTGTACCCCATGAGCGATGAAACTATTGTTGGTGCTGACAAAGAATATTATTGTTATACAATTGTAAAATTTTCTCGAAAACAAAGTAATAGTGTTGTAAAGAAGGCTTTTTCCTCTACCAAGATAATACTGGCAACAGTTAAATTGTAAGCAAGAGTAGAGATTTATTTAAACCTTCATGTATGTCCAAGACTAAGGAGAAACCAGATTTAAACAAGATAGTCATCACGATAGATATGGGTGGAAGTAAAACCAAGGCGATCGCGCAGGAGTATCCTGAAGGGAATCCTGTGGTCTTACTTTTTGACTCAGAAGTAGCGGATGTCTCTAGGGCTTCGATTGAAAGTGTTGAACCAGAAGGTAACCCCTCTTCTCGTGCTTGGGTAGGAATAAGCGGTGAGTATTATGCTTTAGGAGAACTCGCCCGCCATCGGTTTGGGGGTATATCGCAACTCAAAGAACTTAAATACGAGCTAGCAGTCCCCAAGATATGTGGTGCAATCTGGCTGGCGAAGGAAAAACTGAGCCTAAGTAACGATGTTGCAGTTTACTTGAGCATCCTGCTACCGCCTGGGGAGGTGCAAGACTCCGAACAATTACAAGTTCGTTTGAAAAATGCGTTTCGGGGGTTTGATACGCCAGCAGGTAAAATGCGAGTGAAAATGCTGCGTTGTGATGTAGCTTCTGAAGGGAGTGGAATATTTCTTTACCGCAAAAAGGTGCTAGGCGAGAATATGCCTACTTCAATGTACGTAATGCTTGGTTATCGCAACGCGAGTATTTTTACTGTTCGAGGTGGCGTTCCAAGTACGGGAATAACCAGTAATTTTGGGATGTCTTGGCTGGTAAACAATTTCACTTCTAAGGTATCGGGATTAAGCCCTGATAGTCCTAATATTGTCGAAGTGTTGGTAGAAGCTGGGGCGAGTTGCGATGGGCAAAGTCCTACTGGAGGCGATCGCCTAGTGCTTCAAAAACTCTCACGCAAGCGTAAACGCGAGGAGATTCAACTTGATGGCGAGTTGATGTCCAAGGCTTTATTGCTTGCTAGAGATGAGTATTGGCGTGCGATTGTGAGGTGGTTGCGCTCAAAAATGGATGAGGATATTGAAGAACTAGTCTTTTGCGGTGGAACTGCCGATTATATTCGTTCAGAGATAGACAGTTACTTCCGAGAAGAAGGGATGAAAGTATCTTGGCACGCTGATATCTATATACCTGATGAAATCTCTACTGGTATGGGTAATCGAATGGCTGATGTCTACGCGCTGTACCAGCATATGATTGTTCAGTTTGATAAGCTAACTGGTTACGAACGTTCCAACTCATTATTAGCTACTAAAGCAATTCAAACTCAATCAACTACAGCTAGTTTGTCTGGGGGAACGAAACAACAGTACGGTTTTGAGTTTCCCAGTCCTCCCCCCCAATTTATAGCTGTCAACGAGAAAGTATAATTTGAGAGCCAAAAATTAATCAGCGCAACCGTAGCGCTGATTATCTTCTCCTAGATTGTTAATTTGAAGAAGGAGTCAGAAATCAGAATCGATTGGTTGGGAATTTAGACCCGCAACCAATCGTTGACCACCAAATCTACGATGCATGGTGGAGACTTCACCCATTACTCATCATCCAGTTGCTTAACTTCAACTGAATTCTGGCGACTGACGTCACGAGTTCTTTCTTATTAAAAAAAGAAAACGGCTGCGTATGCAACCATTTTCTATTAACTAACCACCGACATTATTGATTTTGCAGCAGTTTTTCTTAGAGTCCCACGTACCTCCCAAAGCTTCGCAATCGCTTTGACCGCCTGAGAGTTTTTGGCAGATAGAACCGTCGCTTCTTACTACACCGCATTGCCCAACTTCAGAGGAAAAGCCAATAACTGTACCGTTGATAACAACTAATGTAGCGATACCGAAAATTTTGTAAATCATAGTTTATATTTCCTATATGTTTGATTCACAAAAAACGGCGTAAGCCACTGTATAGAACTGGTTTTCAGCACGAATTATTTATCTTGCCTCAATGTAGATGTAGTTTGTTGAGTGAAAAAAATATCAGCTAGAACTTGACTGCATGAAACAGTTGCGTTCTAACTGACTCTTTTAGAGTTTATGAGTGGGGCATTTCATCCAGTACTTGGGAGTCATCAACAGGAGAATCAGTAAGTTCTGGAAATGGTTTAACATTAATTTCCTCCATTTCGGCGTACTGTTGTTCCCGACGAGTGCGGAGTTCCCAAGATTTACGGTTGTAAGCTAGAAGTTCTGACAAACCCATGTTGAACTTAGTTTGCGCGAAGGTTAGCAATTGTTCTGTGGTGTAACGACGTTCTTCAGCAGTTCCGAAACAGATTTCAAACTGAGTTTTGAAGGTTTTCCAATCGAAATTGTCAGACCCTAATTGTCGTTGCGATTCTTTACCGTAGAGGTCACGAATCGAGTAGAAAATTGCGTTGTATTTCCGCACGTCGAATGATTCAACTTTGAATTGCTCCATTGCTGAATCGTCGATGGTTACAACTTTGGTTTTAGTAGATTTAGTAGCCATAATTTCTCCTATGTGGCTTATTTACTTCATTTATTTGGGGTGTTAACCCCTGTAAAGAAAAAATCTCACCCAAGAATGAGTGAGATTTCTGATACGAATGAGTTGATAATTTAGGATTAGATAATTTCTGGTTCTGCCTTTAGAGCTTCCTGTTTGAGCCGTTCGCGTCTTTCCCAAGTGCGTTTGTTGACTTCGAGTAATTCTTCTAAGCCCTTATTGAAGTGCTTGATGGAGTACTCAACTATTTGTTCAACAGAATATTTGGGATGATCGACTGTACCAAATGTGGCCCAGAAGTGAGATTTGAATTCTTCCCAATTGGCTTTATTCCAGTTAGTTTTGGACTGAGCTTGAATGGTTTGTCCCCATGTTTCCTGCAACGCGTAATAAACTGCTTTGAATTTACGCTGGTTGTAGGAAGAAATTTGGAAAATGCCCATTGCGCTGTCGTCAATCAAGCTAACTTTCTTGGATTTAGCAGTCATGATTATATCTTCTATACAAGAGATTTCTATCGGGGGAAAATGCGTCAGCAGAAGTGCCTTTTACTAACTAATTAGGATGTCAGTTTGAGTAGAGAAAAAATAAATAACAATTGGTACCAAGTTACGTTTAGAGAATAAAAAACCGCAGAGACGCAGAGAACACAGAGAAAGAGATAGGGAAAGATAAAATTCTCTCTATGAATGCAACTTAGTATGAGTAAGTAGTAAATAAAAAACCGCCAGCTTGTTGAATTGCTCGCGGTTTGTAGAAGTAGATTTTTTAGAAGTGATGAGAGGTGGTTTTAAAGATAGTAGTGTTTTCCTAACCAGCCTTCATATTCCCAAGTATCTGGATATCCTTTTTCTTCATTACCTTCAATATGTTTGCCAAGACAGTAAGCAATATGGTTACTGTTCCAGTACCAACTGCCATCTGTTCGGCGACAAATCTTGGTTTCTAACCATTCGCTGGTACGGATTAGCAATCCTCCATCTACGAACTGGATAGCTGGTCTAAAGGTGTTTCCAGAAGCGTTGGATATCCAGATACCGCAAACTTGAAAGTGAAATTTCATATCGACAGTTTCTCTATTTATAATTTCTCCTGTTGCGGCGTTAGCCAGTGTTAATTAATCATATGTTGAGTGAAAATAAACCAAAAATTAATCGCAAAAACCAGAATTTTCACGCTTCTGATAATGTGCGATCGCTGAGATTACTCCCTTCGGTGAAGATTACTACTCTTCTTCTCTTCTTTCCTCTGCGTCCTCTGCGGTTTTTTAATCAAGTAATCTTCTGACAGCACAGGAGTAGTCTATATCGTTTCCAACACTTATTTACTCCTCTTCATCAAGCTGCGATTCTAGAGCATTGTCTTCAATTAAACTACCTTCCCCTTCGGAAGGGATTCTTGTCCCCGCTAAAAGTTTTTCTATTTGGGTAAGAGCTTTCACTAATTCTTTAAGTTCCTTAGGTTTATCCCAAATATCGCTATCTTTAGCAGCTTTGTTTAATCGGCTTAATCTACTGATAACATCTTCTTTTGAAGGTAAGGGTTTTTCTTTTTTCTTTGGCTCATCTAGTAGAGCCTTTTCTACCAACTCCTTAATTTTAGACAAAGACAGTTTTTCGTCAATTGCTTGTTTTAATACTTCAGCCCGTTTCTCATCATTCTTGATTTTAGATATTGCCAGAGCTTTGGTATATTCCAGTTCTCCCCTCGACAGGACTTCCTTGATATCATCCTTAAGCTTGAGTACGGGAAGTCGATTTGATACGAACGACTGCCAGGTTATTTTTCCTAATTTAGAGAATACCTCCTTTATGGTAAGGCTTTTGGAGTTCCCCATAACATCGGGGGTGACTTTGCCCTTTTCTTCGTCCTGCATTCGGTAAAGAATAGAAACTATTTCTGACTGCTTAGTTTCGAGCAATGCTGCAAGTAACTCCAGAATACCTATAGTCTCTTCAAAAACATTAAGGTCTTCTCTTTGAAGGTTTTCAATCAAACGAATGCGATTAGCTGTGATATCGTCACATTGGATGATATTGACTGCTATATTTTCTAAACCTGCGCTCGCACAAGCCTTGAGCCGTCGTTCACCAGCAATTAGTTCGTATTTGTTATCTTCAATACGTCTTACTACTATTGGTTCTAATAGTCCTACTTCTTTGATACTAGCTACAAGCGATTGTAGTTTACAAGAGTCAAAATACCGTCGTGGTTGGGATGGTGCTAATTTTATTTGGGTAATAGGAATTGTATTGGTGATGTTGAGAGTTTTGTCTGTTTGCGTACAGAAAGTAATTATCGTTGAATTATTGCTATTCTCTAAAACTTTTAAAACTGCCCTAAGCGAATCGGTTTGCTGATGAATTGCTGTATGAATTGTACGATTGAGAGCTTGAGAGCTTTCAATATAAGCTTTAGCCGTGTCATAAAAGCTATTTGAGGAATTTTTACTTGGATTCATAAACATTAACAAGAAGAACTCAGGAGTCAGGAGCCAGAATTCAGAATTCTGTGCGACTGGCGGATGAGTAGAAAGGTTTAAATAACGACAGTTAGCACGACGTCTACAATTGGTTAGGGTCTAAATCCACATACTCTTGATTCTGAATTCTGAATTCTGAATTCTGGATTCTGTTTTAATTAACAAATTCTTAGTCTGCACTGGTTTCTGCGTCTAATAACTGTTCTATTTGGTTGAGTAATTTTTCTAAAGCCTTCCGTTTCTTAGGATTTTCCCAAACTTTTGAGACTCCCAATTTTTTGGTTAACTCTTTGTACTTTAATTGAATTTCTGGTGTGGTAATTTCCCCCTGACAGGTTTTGGTAAGGGCTTTTATCTCTTCTAGAGAAAGACTATCCTTGATTGCTTTGTCCAGTATAGTAGCACGATCGCTGTCTGATTTGACCTGAGCTATTGCTCGAGCTTTGGTATATTCGATTTCACCACTTCGCAGGGCTACTAAAATATTTTCAGGAAGTCTAAGCAAAGGCAAGCGGTTACGGACAAAAGAATCCCATTTCATTCGTCCTAATGCCGAAAATATCTCTTCAACAAGCATTGCTTGAGGACTACCCGTAACGTTACGGGTAATTTTCCCCTTAGCTTCATTCTCCATCTTTTGGAGTAGCTTGACAATTTCGTCTTGACTTATTGATAAGCGAAGTGCTAATAGCGCAAGAATGCCCTCGGTTTCCTCAACAGGATTTAGGTCTTCCCTCTGGAGGTTTTCAATTAAGCGGATGTGATTTGCTCTCGTTTCATCGCACTCGATAATGTTGACGGCTATGTTTTCTAGTTTCGCAATTTTACAAGCCTTAAGACGTCGTTCGCCTGCTATGAGTTCGTAAGCGTCATCTCCAATAGGTCTAACAACGATTGGTTCTAGTAGTCCTACTTCCTTAATACTATTAGCGAGGGATTCAAGTTTTTCTTGGTCAAAGTAGCGCCGGGGTTGGGATTCGGGAAGAACAATCTGTTCGATTGGTAGGGTAGCCTGCGGTGTAAGGTTGGCTTCGGGTTCCCCAAATAAATCATCCAAACCGGACATTTTTTCTAGTGTGCGATCGCTCATAATTCAGTGATATAGTTTGCTATTTCTTGGAGTATTTTGACCGCCGGGTGGCTTTTTTTGTAAAGTGCAAGTGGTACGTGTGCTTGGGTTGCATCTGGGAAGGCAGTCGATTTGGGAATGGGGGTAGTGATATGTATTCGTCCTTGCACTTGTTTTTTTACCTCCTCCAAGATACCCGCGTCTTGTAGATTTCGCCCATCATACATTGTTGGAACGATACAGGCAATCTCTAATTTTTGATGCCCTCCTTTTTTGATTCGGGCAATTGTTCCTAGTAAGTCGCTTGTACCGAGGTAACACTTATATTGTGTTTGTAAAGGTATTATGACATGGGTTGCTGCGATGAGGCTCATAACGCTCAGTAAGCCTAAAGAAGGGGGACAGTCGATAAGAATATAGTCAAATTGGTCAAGTATGTCGTCAAGTACAAGTTTTAGTCGCATTCGGTTATCGACTGTCATGTCTTGCATTATCTCTCGCTCGGTACCAGCTAAGTCTTTATTGGTAGGGATTATATACATCCCATGAATTGGGTTATCCCATATATGTAGAGGCGCACGCTCGGTAATGGCACCATAAATATTCTGCTCCGTCGTGAGTTTTTCTCCCCCTAGTCCCATGAAAGCAGTCAGTGATGCTTGTGGGTCCATATCTATAAGTAGTACCCGGTGTTTTTGGCTAAGGTGGTATCCCAAGTTATGAGTTAAACTTGTTTTTCCCACGCCGCCCGACTGATTTACGGTAGCGATTATTTTGGTCATGTCAATGTACATGGGTAATGTAGTTCTTAAGTAGGTAATGTAGTTCTTAAGTAGGTAATGTGGATCTATTGTAGGTAATGTAGTTCTTAAGTAACTGTCATAAGCTCTGAAAAGCGTTAAGGCATGGGAGTATTATAATCTCGGAGTGTAGCTTCATTACACAAGCGTGTTATTACCAATTCCTATAATGTTTGATAAATTTCAACAAAAGATAGGCATTTTTGACGTTTATATTCGTTACAAACAGGATAGTCTAGTTACCAAATGTTATGAATTTTAGCTTCGGAGAATAAATTTTTCTTGAGTTTATTAGTGGTGACTATTAGAATCTGATGATTTTATTGTAAATTAGAAATTAGCAAGCATTGCTCAAAGTAGAAAAATTAGCCCACATTTCTTACAAGTTAAGCGACTGGATTCACCGGAATCTTTACTGAGAATAGATTTTGAGCATTTTTGGGGAGTCAGATTTTGGTGAGCGTGTGAAACGCAGAAATCTAAGTTTTACAAAGCGTTGAGAAACGTTGTGATAAATCCGGGTTAGCTTTTAGGTGTTGAATTCCGAAAAAAATGTGAGGGATGTCAGTTTTTGTTTTTCCAGAATACATGAGTGTGATTTGGAAAAAGACCGGAAATTACCGTTTGATAAAAAGAGCTTCTAGGTGCTCAAATTAAATATTTAATAGTTCAGCTATTTCTGTCAAGTGACAATTTCAGAAAGAGTTCTGTAGAGAGGCGAATACAATGGCTGACAGTACTCACTCGACAACTTCTTCAGTTATCGAAAAACGTCTAAAACAAGGTAGAGGTCAAGGACGTGGGGCCGACTATAAACCGTGGCTGACGATTCAAGATGTCAGTTCGATTGGTTTAAGCAAAAGGATTTTGGGAATCACAACGCGGAGAAGACATGAGTTTTTCAGTCAAATCGAAAGCCATTATTTTTATATCTTAGATTGGGCAAAAAATGTCACGGATATAAGAGAACAATACCCGATGCTACCATTATCAGAAACTTTAGAAATTGCAGCAAACATTGGTGTAGCTCACCCAATCTTACCAAAAACTAAAGAACCGATTGTGATGACTACGGACTTTTACATAGAAGTTCAACAAAATCTGGGTGTTTGCTATCAAGCTCGCACAGTTAAACCGGAAAATCAACTGGATGATAAACGAACCATAGAGAAGTTAGAGATCGAACGTCAATATTGGGAGCGAAGAAATATTAGCTGGGGGATTGTAACTGAACGTGATATTCCTTTAAAAGTAGTGAAAAATCTTAAATGGATACGTGTTGGCGTTGATTGGGATGCACTCGGATTGTCAAAAGACTCAGTCAAACAAGCTAAAAAACTTTTAATTCAATATTTGACTCAAAGTCAGGACTCATTAACTGACATTTGTTCGAGGTGTGATGTCGAATATGGTCTGAAAACAGGTAGCAGTTTAGCAATTGTTAGAAATATGTTGCAAACACGAGAATTAATAGTTGATTTACATCAACCAATTCACTCTAGAAAAAAACTTGTAATTATTAAAACTCAATTTTAACGACCATGGGTTGCTTAATCTAACTAGACTGACCGAGCGCAACTGAGGTGATTTGTATGCTATCAGTTAACCAAATAATTTGTTGGCACAGTGATAATAAACTAGACAGAGTTATTTATATTGATTGGCTAGATTGTTATATAGTAACTATCGATATTAATAATTCAAAGGCTCAACCAATTATTCACAGATCTCAAGAAATAGAGTCAGCAATAGATGGCGAGCAAGCTAGCTTATTAAACTCAGAACTTTACGCAAAATATCTGATAACTGATAGCGAACTGTCTACTATTCAATGTCAGTATAGAGACAATGCTTGGAAGGCAGTTTCGTTAATTATTAATTATGGTTCATCAATCTTTGAGCCACATGAACGAAGTCGAGTCATTAAGGAAGTGTCAGAACTTTGCGGGCGTTCAGAACCAACTATCCGTAAAGATTTACGAAGATATTGGCAAGGAGGACAAATTAAAAATGCTCTGATTCCTAGATTTGATAGTCGTCGAGGTCAAGAACTGTCAAATCCTATTTCTTCATATTTGCCTCAGATTTTAAACTCTCTTTATAAATATGCTTTCTCAATATTAATCTCTCTAAAAGAAAACATATTTTGGAGTAACGAGAATTTCAAAGAATTTGCTTTGGCGTACAAAATATTGACCATTAGTCATCATCCTAAACGAGGTCGTCCGAGTTTCCTTTCATATGCAGTAGGGAAAAAGCTAGGGATTAATATTACTATTGAAATCCGAGAAAAGTTTCGGAAAGGTATCAAGCTATTTTATGAAAATAGACAAAAAATGCCTCTAACAAAAGCTTATCAAAAAACTCTAGAAAAGTTCTTTAATAAAGGTTATAAATTATCAGATGGCATTTTAGTCCCTAATTTACTATTAGCAGAAGAACTACCAAGTTTCGACCAGTTTAAATATTGGTATGAAAAAGATTATGACATGAATAAAAAACTGATAGCGCGTGAAGGTCAGATAAAATACAATCTTGTCCACAGGGCTGTTTTAGGTAATTCAACCCAGATGGCTTTTGGACCTGGTGCTTTATTTCAAATAGATTGCACAATTGCCGATTTATATTTAGTCAGTAAAATCAATCGGAACTGGATTATTGGTAGACCAACTCTTTACTTGGTTATTGATGTTTTTAGCAGGCTGATTGTTGGATTTGCGGTAACTTTAGAACCACCGAACTGGCTGGGGGCAATGTTAGCTTTGGAGAATACAATAACAGATAAAGTTGAGTTTTGTAAAAAGTGGGGGATTGAAATTACAGAATACGAATGGCCAAGTCATCATTTGCCAGCAGAGATTATTGCAGATAGAGGTGAGTTCAAAAGTTATAAAGCAAATAATCTTTCAGATTCGTTAGGTATAGAAATCAATAATACTCCTCCATATAGAGCAGATTTTAAAGGCATTATTGAACGAAGTTTTCGCTATTTTAATGATGAGATAATCCACTGGCTGCCTGGTTCTGTCAAGCATTTACCCTCAAGAGGCGAGAGAGATTACCGTCTAGATGGAGTTTTAACGACTGATGCGTTTAGAAAATTAATGATTCTTTTTATCCTTGACCATAATAATGAAAATCTTTTGATTTAGTTATTAAGTTTAGTTTCAAGACCAGTTCTAACAATGATAGTAAGATTTTTTGGGGAGAAATACTATGGCTTCATATCCAATAAATGAATTCATGATTGAAGATGAACTTGAGCCTTATCCAGTCAATATATGGCATTGGGGAGTAAAAAATAACTACCAATGTTTTCTTCATTGGCAAGACTCACAAATCATCCGAATGAATCTTTTACCAACAGAAACAGCTTTTGTTACTCGTGACTGTATCTCTTTTAAAAAGCTGCATTATACCTGTGACTTAGCGGTACGGGAACAATGGTTTGTTGAAGCCAAAAATCGAGGCGGTTGGAAGATTACTGTTGCTTATGACCCAAGAGTAGTTGATAACATCTACATCCGTTTGCATCCAGGTAAAAAAATGGTCGAGTGCTACTTGCTAGATATTGACCATAAGTTTTTAGGATGCGAATGGACAGAGGTTTGTGACTATTACAGACGAATGAACGAGAAAAAACAAGCTCTCAGAACGCGCAAAATTCAGTCGCGAGCAAAACTCAATGCTACTGCTCAAGAAATTCTAAAACTTGAAACATCCCAGACAGAAAAAGTCAGTAATGGTCATAGTAAACGTTCAAGACTTAACGATATGCGTTTACACCGCTCTGCTGAACGTACTGTTGAAAGGAAAGAACAAGCTTGGGACTTAACGCAAAGCTCGGCTGATTCGCAATCAACACTTCGTATCCCTTATGAGGTAGTTGTTCAACCACTTTCTTTAGATGATGGTTATGTAGCGCCCCATCAAGCCACTGAAAAATTACGGAAATCTCGTCAAATAAAACTAAACAATGACACCCAGTAAAAAGCAACAAGATAAACGCATCTTAGTTTTTAGAGGTGAGAAAGTAGAAGCATCTTATCACGAAGAAATATCTATTTATAGTGGGAATCCGTGTATTGAGGCATTACCTTTAATTAAAACAGAAGATGAAGTGATAGATAGTTTAGAATTTTATCCATCCTTTAATGAAAAAGAGCGGAATTTCCCATCCCATCTGCGTTTACATCTGACCCAGGTTGTACTGGATATATTTGTCCCTATGAACTTTCATCTTGATTTAGAACAGCGTTTTTCCCGCATGATTCGCATAGGATATAAAGCTCGTAATCCAGTTAATAAGATGTTTTGGCAAGATGTTAAAGGGAAAGTAGAAACGATGCGGTCTGCAAAAAAAACTAGTTTCGGTCAGCGTTCTCTTGCTACAGGTTTTACGATACTGGGCATCAGTGGGGTTGGTAAGTCTACCGCCGTTCAGGAGATTTTAAATCTTTATCCACAAGTGATTTATCATAATCGTTATGGCGGTCAAAATTTGACATTAACACAACTAGTCTGGCTGATATTAGAATGTCCTGCTGATGGTTCAATCAAGGGGTTATGCCTCAATTTTTTTCAAGCCTTGGATGATATTTTATCAACTAATTATTATGAAAAATACGGCGGAAATGGTCGGAGGACAGTCAATGAAATGATGCCTTACATGGCTTTAGCCGCCTCCAATATTCATCTAGGTGTCCTTGTAATTGACGAGATTCAAAGACTCACAAAGTTAAATATTGGAGGCTATGAAAAAATGCTAGATTTTTTCGGTCAGTTAATTAATACAATTGGTATACCAGTTGTTTTGGTAGGGACTTATAAGGCTTGGTCAATTTTAGGGAGTGAATTTCGCCAAATTCGTCGTGGTACAGGACAAGGAGATTTTGTTTGGGACAGAATGCAACCTGATGACGAGGATTGGCAATTATTGGTTGAAGCGCTTTGGGCTTACCAGTATGTCCAACACCCTTGTAAATTAACTAAATAATTAAGTAATGCTCTTTACTACGAATGTCAAGGAATTACGCATTTCGCTATTATATTATTTATGCTGGCGCAAGTGAGGGCAATTACCACTGGTGTAGAAAAAATTACGGTAGGTATTATTAAATCAGTTGCCAAAGACTGCTTACGCACGGCTAGAAAAATTTTAAATGCTCTCAAATCCGGCAATCTGGAAGATTTAAAAAATTGTGAGGATGTACTAGCCATCGATCTAGAAAAATTTATCTGTGAAGAACAAAATAAACTTCTAGATGGAAATGTAGAAAACCAAGAAATCAAAGAGGCTTCATCTCAAATCTCCAATTTTGATATGCAGCAATCGATTACTGATGATAAAAATATTTCTAATTCTTCAAATATTAACAATCGAAAACAATCTCAATTTGAATCTAAAACCCTTAGAGGAAAAGGGGGTTTATTAGAAATACTAGATAAATCTCAAACTCGCGGAATCTCAGGTTATCAAGCTTTTAAAGAAGCTGGTTATATTTTGGCTGCAACTGAACATTTGGATGAAGTAGACGAGGTAACGGAAGTATGATTATCTTTTTTCCAGACCCCTACCCAGACGAACTGCTTTACAGTGTTTGTGCCAGATACACAGATATAGCTGCATACCCTGGTAGTAGCTCTGCAAATCAAGAACTATTTGGCAGCAGAAGTAAAGTTGCTAGTGTTGATCTACCAATGAATCTTGGTTATTTAGTAGCTAACTTACCTGCAGGACATCAATATACAGAAGACCAGATAATTGATGAAAATACACTACTACCTTTTTATGCTCCATTTTGTCCAGCAGAGCGAATTAGCTCTGTGCGGATTGATATGAAATATTCTCACAGTCCCCAAATCTACGGGCGTTTGGGTATTTTCAGTCAGCATCCACCTCAATGGCTACAGTTTTGTCCTCTTTGTGTAGAAAGTGATAGACAAAAATTTGGTGAGCCTTACTGGCATCGTTTACATCAAGTACCAGGTGTAAAAGTTTGTCCTATTCATAATGTTTTTCTAGAACAAAGTACAGCATCAGCACGTAAAGAACGCCCGTGTTGGGAGTTTATAAGTGCCTCGAGGGTAATTAAAACAACTCAGCCACGTCTACTTAAACAACAAGAACCATCTCATCAAAAATTCCTAAAAATTGCTGGTGATATAGCTTGGTTATTGTCGCAACGAAACCTAATCTCCTCAAAAAATGAATTCCGTAATCGTTACCTTCACTTATTATCCAAACAGGGATTTGCCACTTATAAAGGATATGTTTATTTTTCAGCACTTATGGATGCTTTCACCAATTTATATCCAACTCAAATCTTACAAGACATCAACTGTAATTTGGACTCAAATAGTTACAATAACTGGCTTATGAACATTATTCGCTCGCCTTTGAGTAAAGCGCAAAATCCCTTACATCATCTACTACTTATACAGTTTTTAGGCTATAGTCCCTCTGATTTTTTCCAATTACCAAGTGAGTTCTATCTTTTTGGAAAAGGTCCCTGGCTCTGCTTAAATCGTGCTAGCGACCACTATCAACAGCCTGTAGTGCAAAAGTGTCATATTAAGTATTTTAGTGGGCGAAAACCTGTAGCAACTTTTTCGTGTACTTGTGGTTTTGTATATTCTCGCCGTGGTCCTGATGAAAGTGAAGAGGATAAGTATAAAATTGGTCGTCTTATCTCTTATGGACACCTATGGCTAGAGCGTCTTACAAAACTCTGGCTAGATCCAACAATTAGTATTCCTAAAATTGCACGCGAGTTAGGGGTAATTTATCAAACTGTCAAGTTTCACGCCCTAGCGTTGGGTTTACCATTTCCCAGGTCTGAATTGAATTTAAAACTTTTTCAATCTTCACAGCAACTAAATGATGATAATATGAATTACAGGCTAACTAAATCCACAACTCAAGAGAACCATCGTCTTCATTGGTTAGAAGCAATAGAGAAGTATCCAGAAGCTAGCCGAACTATATTACAAGATAAATTTGTTGTTTTATATCGGTGGTTGCAAGCTAATGATAGCGAATGGCTTAATGCTCACTTACCACCAACGCAGCGTTTTTTTAAGCATAAGGGAGTAGCGCGAGTTGATTGGTCAAATCGCGATCTTGAGCTAGAAATTGCAGTTCGCTCTTCCGCATCGTGTTTAAAAAATTCGACTGGTAGACCGATATGGCTAACAAAAACAGCGATTACTAAAAAAATTGGTATTAGAAAGCTCTTGAGCGATCATCAAGACAAACTACCACTGACAGTAAAAGCTTTAGATGAACTAGTCGAAACTCAGCCAGAATATGCTGTACGTCGTCTTTGGTGGGCAACTAATTGTTTTTTAGAAGAAAATATATGTCCAACAAGAGTGCAGTTGCTGCTACGCGCTTCCCTAAAACCTGCTACTGTCGCTCTACCTCTGGTTAAAGCTGAAATTGATAAAGCTTTAGACATATTCTCACGTGTTAACACTTAATCTCATGTTTAGGCTATCACTCTTACAAAATTAGTATTAATCAACCCGTTTCTAGAACAGATTTACTGTGTGACAGTTAAAAACCCAATTCCTTGTGCTTTCAAATACAAGTATTGAAACAGGACTTGCTCTTTGAGAAACTTAAATAACTTTACAAAATAATGATGACGATAAAGTAAAGGTTTCAAGTATTTCCAGTTAAGAACCTAATTCCCCGCGTACAGTCAAAAAAAATTGTGGTTATAAATGAAGCGATTTTTAGTTCTGATAGCGTGATTCTACCAAACTTTGATGCATATTTTAAAAAAAAACACAAAAAATAAAGTGCCAGTTGAGATATTTATCCCGAACTAGCACTTTAAAGAAGAATGCAGAACTCAGAAGCAATCGTGGGGAATTCAAAGCAGCCATTTACATCCCCTACGAGCTACAAACTCTATTCTGACTCCTGACTCCTGACTCCTGAATTCTTTTTTGTTAAATCCCCATTTTAGAAGGGTGGTTTTTCATCCAACTCTTCATTATTGGAACTAATATTCTCTTCAAGTAGTTCTTTCGCGAAATCGGGCGTTTCGGGTATGTTCGAGTTGTTGGTTTGGACTGTTTCGCTCTTCTGTTGTGATGATACAAAGTTTCTGATGACTAAGGTAGCAATCTTTTCCTTATAGTCGCCTTTATTATCAACCATCAAGTCGATATATCCTTCTGCTGTGCCATATGTCCCTTCTCCACGTTCGTCGATAATTACGGCGGTCGCACCCTTAGAGCGGTAGGGAATTTCGTCAGCAACTACACCCGATCGCGAACGAGTGTTAAATTCAGCAATTCCGAACGTGATGAGCGAACCTTCTTTATCATGGGTTTTGTTGATGGACTTGATAGTTATAGTTGTAGTAGTATTAATCATTTTCCCGTGCTTGTTGATTTAACTAAACGATTGGTTTTAACTCGCCTACGACTAGAATTGCGTAGGCGGTTTGTTTTTAGAAGTTTGCGTTAGCTAAAGTAGCTACAGTTTGGGTTTCGCTACCGTTCGTTGATGTAGATTCTTCCCTACGGGGTGAACCTAGTAACTCGATAGCGTTGATAGTAATTACAGGTTTTTGACGCATAGTGCCAGAATTTTTGTCCGCCCACCTATCGAACCCTAACTCGCCGATTATCGCAATTTGAGTTCCTGTACGGACGTAGTTACCAATCACTTCTGCTTGGTTTCCCCATGCTACAAGGTCAAACCATAACGCTTTGTCGTTCTTGTAGGGAGGTCTGACTGCAATTGAGATTGAAGCTTTGACTGCACCTGACTCAAAATATTTCAGTTCAGGTTCTTGTCCAGCACGACCAACTAGCATGACTTTGTTGATGTATTCCATTGCATTAACCACAATACTTATACGATTACTTCCTATTGCTGCGTTAGCATTAGGATTTCAAAAATTTATGACTTTTATCAAGAAAGAATTCAGAATATGCCTCCGGCACGCTTCGCGAACAGGAGCCAGAATTCAGCATGAATTTTGTGAGTCTGGATGCCCTTATTGAGTCAAATGCTGAACGTAGTTTGCCCGTCAGCTTTATAAGTCAACTTCTCTCCAGATTTATCCGTGGAGAAAATAAAACTTTATACTTTGCTGAATCCCCTGTTCGCGCAGCGTGGCGTCAGCCATATTTATTCATGAGGAAATTCTAAATTCTGAATTCTGGCTTCTGGATTCTCTTCAAGAATTGTTTAAATTAAATCGTGGTTTTTACTCAGAAATGATAAATTTCTCTGTGTTAAGGTGGTAGGGCTATAAATGTTAATTGTTTAACTAATACAAATATTATTTATGTCTGATTACTCTCTTGCTGAATATCTTCTTTTTAAGCGAACGAGTATTTGTAAGTTAGTTCTTTTGGCTCTAATGTGGATACAGTCCGATGAAGATAACCAGTTATCGCTTTCTCCTGGATACTCATCACCCTTACGAGTCGAGAATTCAACTTGGTTAGAAAATACTGATGCTGAAGAAGATATTGAACATTTTCGAGATGTTTCTAACACTGTAAGGATGGGTATTTGGCTAGAGGTTTTACAACAAAAGCTACTAGATACAGCTTCTGACTTACCGACTTGTTTGCATGATGCCTCGTTGTACGCGCTGCTGGCAATTAATATGATGCTTGTGGATAAGGAACTAGATGGGGTATATATCCATTCCCAAAACGAATATTTTGCGCGTGCGATCGCCTATGAGGCTTTATCGCAACTAGGTGATTCTGAAATGACGAGGGGTTGTCCCTATATGGATTTTCCCCTATCCCTAGAAGAAGCTAAATCATTACTGCCAGTTGACAGAAAAGAAGATTTAGAAATCGAACTAGAAAATTTTTTAATTGATACTTACCATCATGATTTTCAAGACGATGACCCCGATGTGAATGATTATCCAAGAGATTGGTTAAAAGAAACATTAAAAGACTTTTTTGCTCCTGCTAACTGGCGCTTTAATATCAACCAAAAAGTGATTGTACAGCTGCAAGAAAAGTATGGTTCTGAATATGCAGAAGCTGCTTTTTCTCCTCAAACTAGAGGTAGCGAACGTTGGGGAAAAACACTCGTTTATCTAAAATCTTATTTTGGTGCTAGCTCGTTTTTTGCTAGTAGTCAAAGCGATTTGGTTTTATCTGAAAAAGAGTTATCTGCACTCGAATCTTCTGATGAATATATTGAAGATTCAATACCACCTGGTTATTTCCGCATCAAGTTCTATCTCACTCGTTTTTCAGATAGAACAGATACTCTATCCCAATTGGTACATACCTTGGTTTATTTCTTGCTAGCAGGAGAAAATTACCATCCCAGCCATTTGGAAGATTTGATGGCTATTCCAGCTTCTTCGCGAGTAATATCTAGCTTGCAAGCCTGCTTGGGTGTAGCTGCTTATAGAAGTGGTTACTATATGGCTGCTTCTAATATTCCTGAATCAGAAGTTGGTCGAAATTGGCTCTTGACTGAGGCTTTTCCTAACTTGCGCGACTTTTATCAAGCAGGTAGGTTAGGTGAAAAAGGTACAGTTTTAGCTTGAGATTTGGTTTGAATAAATCTTAATTTGAGTTATGAAAAAGTATTTAATCTTAGGGCTTTTGTTCCTATTATTCGGTTGTTCATCTAACAAGCAAGATAGTGTTTCTGCCGAACCATCTGCTCCTACTCCATCTGTATCATCTTACCCAGATAATTCATCTCTCAGTCAAGCTTTACCAAACGGTTTACCTAATGAAGAAAAGTTGGAAGATACCGACTCAGAAAACGACTTAATTGACTCGTTTTATTTTGATGGTAACGGGGTAAAAGTTGGTTTGACAGTTACTGCCGATCGCGCGTGTTATCTCTATGTGCGTCGCGGCACTCCCAACAAACTTGGTGAAGTCGAGATTGAATCTTTCCAGCGTGAGAAACCAGGTTTGTGGCGAGGGTACCAAACCCAGCGTGCGCTAACTCAACCTGCTGGTAATAAACTAAATATTTACCAGAACGAGGAACTGGTTTCCAACTACGAAAATAATGCCATATCGTCAGAAGCCCTTACTGCTCTTAAAGAATTAAAAGAACGCGAAAAGTCATTCAAATTGCTGTTGCGCCAGGATTTAGGAGCGAGTGATTCGGCTCGGAGAGTTTACACCGAGCAGTGTTCTAAACTAAGGAATTTTTACTATCGGGAAGAATTACCTCCTCTCACTAAAGATGAGAAGAGAGATTTTGAACGCAGTCTGGAAAAGTCCAAACAGAAGACCGATGATAACTAGTTAACTGAACAGCGACAGTTGCTCAATTGTATTTTCTCTAGTCTGATTGATTTGAATTTTATCGGTTGTTTGTTTATTCGTCCCAGATGACCTTTTGCCCCATCCTTCCTCTGCTACATATTTGACTACACGCGAACGAATGTCAGCAGCTAATTCGTCATAATCGAGTTGAATTTTCTGGTAATCGATTGGGTCTGTACCAATATTCTGCCAAATTTTCTCATAATCATATTCTTTGTAAGGTTTATGTCTAGTAAGCGCATCATAACTTGCCCAGAGATATACGTCTGTATATGCTGCTGAGAGGGGAACTTCAAAGGTGATTGGCATCATGAGTGCTAAAACTTCACTACTAGAAGCTAGTGTTCCTACTTCACCTTTGTCTATCTCATCCAACGCAATACTAAGTCTATCAATTGCGATCGCACGCCATACCCAATTTGGAACTGACTGCTGCCAGCCGTTTTGTTGAGTGATAATTGGTCCAGCGATGTACCTTACAATTTTAGTGTCGGTTCCTGCTAATTCGAGTAGGCTAGCTGTCACAGTTTTATTTAGTCCTTGTTCGGTTAATAGCTGTAGAATTTTTCTGCAACTGGGGCTTAGAATTTCGCTGGTCTTCGTATGAGTGCTATTGCGAATGGTTTTTTTGATATCAAATAAGCTAAATTGTTCTCTCATGTTAACTTTTTGGTGTAAATAAATACTGCCAGTCAGAGAATTCTTACTGGCAGCGATTGTTGTTTATTTGTGGTATTGATTAGGGCAGAAGCAGGTTGTCCCAAACGCTTCTAGGGGTAACGTGATATGAGAGTTGTTGTCTTGCTTGAGTAAATTTGGCTAGCAACTGGGTGTCTTTAAACTTTTTCCACCAGTCATGTTGCAGGTAGTTAAGCAACCACAACTGCGCTTCGCAACCCCAATCTGAGATGCAGTTACTTAAGCCCAGAGCATCTACTATGTTTTCAGGAGGTTTTTCCAATTGCTTCATGACTGATGAGGATATATTTGAAAACATACATTGATTGATAATTGCTTGGCCGGGGCTGCCCGAACTAATAGCTAGTAACTCCTGTGTTAACTGGATTTGTTGTTTTTGGAGCACAGATACAACTTCCTCGTCAGTTAATCTTGTAAAAGGTACTATCTGGCACCTACTGGTGATAGTAGGTAGTAACTTTTGCGGTTGGGACGAGGTAAGAATGAATGTTCCTGTTTTGGGTTCTTCCAGCGTCTTGAGGAGTTTATTGGCAGCAGTGGAGTTGAGATGCTCAGCATCATTGATAATGACTACCTTGCGACTTCCCAAACCAAGGGTTGAAAGAAATTCGGTAATTTCGCTGACCTGTTCTACCCGAATGCTAAGGCTACCTGTAGCTTGTGAGTTCTTAAGATATGTAGGTTCCACGAACAAAATATCCTGATGGTTTTCCCCGACAACCGCTTGGGCAAACGCCTGTGCTGTTTTACCCTTTCCAACTCCCTTCATTGGGCTGGTAAACAGATATGCACTTGTTATTTTGTTTTGTTTGAGTGCTTGAGTAAGAAGGGTTTTGGCAGTATGCTGTCCGGTAATGTTTGCGAATGGGTTAGTTTTCATGTGTTGCAGATTTCAACAATTCGACTGGTGAGGTTATCAGTTCCGCTTTTAAGTTCGGTTTCAAGTTGTGCGAGTATTAGTACGCTGCGTTTAAGTTTTTCTAATGCAACATACTTGACTTCATCCTTGAGGTAGTACAGCCTTTTAGGGTTTTTCAAATCGGCAAGTTCTGCTGTTTTCGCATCGTTTAATTTGGCTTCTACCCCAGCTTTAGTTATTAACCAGGTACGGAAAATTGACGTGAGGGTTGCAACTATTTTGAGTGGATGTTCGTTAGTAGCTGTTAGCTTGAAAACTTGCGTTATTGCTATGTTGGCACGGTTTCTTAACATGGCGATCGCAAGCGTTGAATAATCCGTGTTATTATTACTAACTAATTGAGTGATTTCCTTGAGTAAAATAGTTTTTCCATTGGCATAGATAGCAAGTTTAGCAAATTCGCTATCAGCGCGTGCAGTATTACTGCCAATCGCCTCTACAAGGTAATCAGTAATATCTGGCGTCAGCTTAACTTGATGGGTAGCTGCATATTTTCCTATTAAGTTAATTATCCCTAGTTTATCCCAATTAGGAACCAGAGGAAATTCTTCTTGTTGAGCTTCTTGAAGAAGAATTTTGACTGCGGCTTTTCGACAATCTGGCTTTTTACTGCCAGTTATCAAAAGGATGCTGTCAGTAGGTATTTGCGACAGCTTATCTTCTAAATCTTTATTGTTTTCGTTCAATAAACTATCAGTAAAGCAGTCGCTATCTACATGAACAATCTTGCAGCCTTCCCCAAAGGGGAGAGTCATAACCTCAGTAAAAACTTTGGCAGCGAGATTTTTCTCTTTTTCAAAGAATCTGACATAGTTAAAAGTTTTCCAATCAGAAGGAATATTTTGATTAATCAACTGGTCAACTTTTTGATTGAGCGAGTAGGTGTCCTCACCGTAATACAAGTATACTGGCATGATAATTTTGATAAATTTCCAATTATCAGGCGTTAGTTGTTAGTGGTGGTTGTGAAAAGGTAGGCGATAAGCGAAGCTATAGGCAAAAGCCGTATCGCACTATAACTTACTAAGTACCACTAGAAAGTATAAGTACTTATGGATAAATATTTATACATTTTGTAAAGCAGCTAAAATCGCTGTAATCCAGCACTGTTGACTGTTACCCGTTCAGAGTTCTCTCTCCCAATTAGATAATTTATTTTGCACGACTACTTACAGCTATCAAAATTGGAATTTTTGAAAAATTCTGTTCTGTACGCTTTTCACTATCACTTTCATGGTTATTACGTAATTGTATAATCACTATACAGTAATCTTGTGCTGAGGGAAGCCGTCGCACCATGAAACAATCACTTAACGCGATCGCCAAAGGTGGGCGGTTCGCGTCATCGTATCATTAGGTGCTAACTTAACGCTGGAGAGAGAATAATTGAGGCAACTGAAAGTCGCGGTTATACAAACAAAGTCCGCTTGTAGGGACTAACGTAAAGATAGAGTGTCAAATTTAATCTGACGAGAGTAATAAAAGAGCGCTATTTTCTTAGCATCTATGAGGTGGGTAGCACCTTTTAAGGTGAGCTACCCACAGTATCTTAACCGTTTTTACCGTTGATTTTTTCCTTCTTTAGGTTGCTTCTATCTTCTTGCTCCTTCAAGCTACGAGCTTTCTGCAGTAAAACTATATACTGGTTGAGCACACAGATTAATACCTCAATAGTGGCATCCCCTTGATTAATACGTTTTGTTCCTTGTAAACCAATTAAAAACATTTGCAGTACCAAAAACAAGGCAATGGTTTTGCTGAGCATATCTTGACGCTGTGTTTTCATATTTCCATCTCAGAAATCACATCTACAGCGTCCTTTAAAGGTAGTAAGCTAAAGCAAATCCCCCCACATTGGTTAAAAAATGCCTTAGAATGCGGATTAAATGGATTTGAGGTGGTATCCAAAATTTGGGGTAACCCTAAACTTCTTAGTTAACTTTCCAGACCCGAATGGCGAAACTGACGTATGGTCCTCAGGTGAAAGCACGAGTGAAGCGTCTGTTAGAGGCGTTGCTTCGTTTTGTTAATGGGGAATTTGAGGACAGTAGCTTTAAAATGGAGCACCACTGGAACAACGAAGACAGTGCTAACCCAAACCTGATTGTTCGCACAACTTTGGTAACTTTGAACTTTTTGACACTCAAAGACAACTATCCTGGTGAGTTAACCAAACCGCAGATCCGAGAAGCGCTAAATTTGCTGAAGGATTTCTTAAAAATTTTGAAGGATAACCGCACCACAACTAAGGGGTCTGAGAACTGGCATTTTACGCTAACACTATGGTCAAAAGATAAGGAAAAAAATCTTCAACAGTTTGATGAAGCATGGGAAAGCAGTAGACCAAAGAAATCTAAGGATTTAGAAGAGAATTTTAGAAAATATGAAAATGTTGCTACTAATGACTTTCAAGTAGAATTTATTCTAGAACAACTAAATTTACTAGCGTTAGATTCAAAATCCATAGAATGGATTAAGTTAGGTTTTAGGGTTTTTGAGAGAAGGCGTAGAACTGGAAAAATTTTAAAAAAGCATGAAGAGGAATTCAACTATTTTAAGGAGCAAGTTTTAGCTTTAATAAGTATGAGTTCTCGACTATCACTTTTGGCTGATCAGGCGAGAAAAATCGTTCATGAGGCGCAGCAATCATTGGAAGACGAGATAGAAGAGTTACGTAAATTAGGCAATAATAAGACAAATGATATAATACATTTTCTAGAATTAGAAAAGACAGAAATTAAACATAAAGTGGAGTCATCAGAGAGAGTATTAGAAGTTATCAAAAAGTTTGAAAAGGCTTTAGAAGCTGGCAAAGAAGCAGCTGAATGGCTAGATACGAATAGAGAAAAATTAGCCAAAAGATCCGGTGATGCTGCATTAGCAAAGTATCCTGATATAGAAAATTCTACATCGGTAGAATCACGAGAAGACCTGTACTGGAAAATTACACAATACTTGGCACGCATCTCCCATTGTCTCATAATGGGAAGAAATAATATATTGGATGAACCAGACAGTCTTGGCTCCTTTTCTATCGATATCTATAAAGCAGCATTTAGCTATATTAAAACGAAACGAATACCAAAACGTTTGTCTATTGAAGCTACCGTTCAACTCAAAGCTTGCATAGATTATCTCCTTGATAGATTTCCAGATTACTGAATATTGATTTAATTAGCTAATCATAATTATCATGACTCTGCTTGTATCGGCGAAACTCATCTTGAGTTTTTTGCAAATCCAGAAATACTTCATCAGCTTGCCCCCCAAGCTGATTATATGGTTTCAAATGTTTTCTTTGCATTTCTTGATACTTCGCTTCGGGAAGATGCCCCTGGCTCCACAATTCATCAAGTTCTTTCTTGAACTCTTCGAAGGCAGCCATGTTCAGTTCTTGAAATTTATGTTGTCATTTACTTGTTCCTGTTTTAGAGTCAAAATCCGGATCGGTAGTAGCTAGGTACAGTTAAATAAATTTATGTAAATATCCCTCTTCTATCACTTTCTACAGAGAATAATCTCAAATCCCTGTTTGTTGGTACTTTCGTAACAAGACAATTGAAATGACAAAATTGGGAGGCGAGCGTATAATTCATGATTATGTCTAAGGTTGAGGGTAAGGATAGTATTTTTCTCTCACTGTAGTGATAAAAGCGTTTGAGGAATGTGAGCGCATTCTGAATAAATGTAAAGAAACATTTCTGTTTCTTAGAAGCAGCCCCATGGTTGGCAATCGCCACCCGCTACGAATGAAAGAAACTATGAATTAACTAGTGGAAAATTCAAAAATTCTCAAACTCGCCCAGAAGTCAATCGTGCTGCCAATGCCTTCCGAATGATGGCTTTTTCTTAACTCACAGTTGTTCCGCTCTCAGTGCTTTTTACAGGTGTTTGCGTTGTTCAATTAAGCTATGCGGCAGCAG
Organism: Scytonema hofmannii PCC 7110; assembly: GCF_000346485.2. Lineage (NCBI taxonomy): Bacteria > Bacillati > Cyanobacteriota > Cyanophyceae > Nostocales > Scytonemataceae > Scytonema > Scytonema hofmannii. The sequence goes on along the minus strand of NZ_KQ976356.1, from coordinate 71,217 downwards.
TTCCCTTAACAAGGATAACCAATAATTAAATGTGTCATTCGCTGTCAATTCACTAATATATTCTTTTACCACAAAACATTACTACTTCAGAGATGTCTACTCAGAAGTTACGTTAAAACTTAAATATATACTGTCAGATTTTGATGAGAAGCAGGATTTTGAGAATTCCGTTGGCTTGCCTCAAAAGCTTGTTTTTGTCGAAATAGCCGATCAGCTTCATCAACCTTCTGGCTATATTGCTCTACCATGCTTTCAACCAATGGATGAGTACAATGTCCTTGGTTTCGTAGTTCCTCAAGTTCTTTTTTTAAGCTTTCAAAAGTAGACATTTTGAAATTAATTCTTTAGACATCATTAACTGATTTCACAGCGTTAGGAACCACATCAGGACGATTGACAATTAAAAAATAAAGTCTTAAGCTAAGTAGATATTTAAACCTAGCGTGTGGTATTGGATTTTTTGCTGAACATTCGGCAATAGCTGGATGTAACGCGGTCTAACATGATATGAAACTGTGAGAGAACTAAGTTTTGAGGCAAAGCATATGATAACATTCAGGTCATGTTATCGTAGCCGATGGTTGTTATCTCATGTCTCTTGTATTTCCTTAAACTTGCGAATGGAGTCTAAACTTTCTAGATAGTGCAGCACCTGAAGGGGCGACAAAATAGCCTGAAAAGCTTATGAGTTCAAGTGTGCAGCAATTTGTGGTAAAAAAAGATAGGTCTACCTTTGTCAACAAGACCTATCTAATGACAATGATACCTTCATTTTACCAAATACACTTAAAAAGTCAATTTAGCCCAACCGAATACTTACTGCTAACAATTTTAATTAATGTTATACAGTCAATTAAAAAAGTTAGTTTAGAAGCGTTAGCAACAAATCTCCCAATCCCTATTTTATTTGAAAGCAGACGAAAAAAATTACAAAGATTTTTATCATTACCATTCTTAACAATTGAAAAAATTTGGTTTCCGATTGTTACCACATGGTTGTCAACATATTTTCAATCTGACAAAATGATTTATGTAGTCATCGATTAAAAGAACGCGAAAAGTCAT